>JABJCS010000857.1 GCA_018665505.1 Alphaproteobacteria bacterium | reverse complement strand
CTTCATTGCTTCTTCGCCGTCGGCCCGATGGCGTTCCGCTTCCTCGCGTGCGCGGATGACAATGTTTTCCGCATCCTGCAAGGCTTGGCGCTGTTGGCGTTGATAGTTCGCCAGCAAGCTTTGCGCTTCTTCGCACAATTTCTCGGCCTCTTCGACTTCTTGCCGAATTTCTGCGATCTTCGTGTCCAATCCACCGAGCATAGCGCCTCGGATCGGTTTGAAGACGGCGATCACAAATAGCACAAAAGCAATCGCAACCCAGAAAGTGGGATCGTGGATCAATGCATCCATGATCAGGCACCTCCCTGCATCGCCGCTTCGACGGCATTCTTAGCATCGGCTTCGGCTATTTCCGCCCCAATCAAGCGCTGGACCGCGGCGCGGGTCACGTCACCGGCCACTTCGGGGATCGTTCCCTGGGCGGCGGCTTGTTCTTGCGCGATTCGGCCTTCAGCAGCCTGGGTTTCCTCGGAGAGCCGAGCTGCAGTTTCATCCTGCAGTTTGGCTCGAGCCTCGGCGATGGATTGGGCCGTGTCGCGGTGGATGCCTTGGGCTTCCGCCGCCGCATCGGCGTGGGATTTCTCCAACGCCGCCAACACGGTTTCGGCTTCCTTGCGAAGCGTTTCCGCTTTCCCGAGGTCGTCCTCGATCCGCTGCTGACGTGAATCGCGTATGTCGACGATTCGCGGCATGGCCACCTTCCAGACGACAAGATAAAGCGCCACGAAGGTGATCAGCAGCCAAGCTAACTGCGGTGGGAAGGTCGATAAGTCGAGCTGTGGCATGCGCCTACTCCCGGACTACCGGGCGTTGCCCGTGCTTAACCGAACAGAATGAGAAGCGAAATAACGAGCGCGAAGAGCGCGATGGCTTCCACCAGCGCGAAACCGAGCATCGTCATCGTGAAAACCTCGCCGCGGGCGGCGGGGTTGCGGCCAACCGCGATAATGAACGATGAGAAAACGCTACCGATACCGATTCCCGAACCGATCATGCCGATAACGGCAAGGCCGGCGCCGATGACTTTTGCAGCTTCTACTTCCATGGTGATGTCCTCTTCTTAAGATAAATGTTGTTCGTCGAAATTGGTTTGAATGCGATCTAGTGGAGATGGATCGCGTCGTTGATGTAGAGGCAGGTCAGGATCGCGAAGACATAGGCCTGCAAGAAAGCGATGAGGATTTCCAATCCCGTCAGAGCAACCACGAGGGCCAGCGGCATGACGCCCGCGACACCAAGCACGGCGATGAAACCGGCGATCACCTTAATCAGCGTGTGCCCTGCGAGCATATTCGCGAAGAGCCGCACCGACAGGCTAATCGGGCGCGAAAGATAGGAAATTACTTCGATTGGTATCAGCAAGGGCAGCATATAGACCGGAGTGCCGGGAGGCGCGAAGAACGAGAAGAAATGCATGCCGTGACGGGCGAAACCGAGGATCGTCACACTGATAAAGATGAGGATAGCCATCGCGAAGGTAACGGCGATGTGGCTGGTGAAGGTGAAGCTATAGGGCAACATGCCGAGCAAATTGCCGAGCAACACGAACATAAACAGAGTGAAGATGATCGGGAAATAACGGCGGCCTTCCTGACCAATCGTGTCTTTCAGCAATCCGGCGATGAATTCATAGGCGAGTTCGACCGCTACTTGCCAGCGGCCTGGCACAATGGCGCTACGGCGCATGCCGAGAACGAGGAATGATGATGCGACTACCACCGCGATTGTCATGAACAATGCGGAATTGGTGAACGACACGTCAACGCCGCCGACCTCTAAAGGTACAAGCGTCTTAATCACGAATTGTTCGAGAGGACTATGTCCGCCGTCTGCTGCCATCTTAGGTCCCTACTCGCTCTCCGGGCGATCCGATTTCTTATCCGCACTCTTCGCGTCGTAACCGGCCGCATAACCAAATCCGCTCATAACGCGGAAAATATTTAAAAACCCTGCCGCGCTTCCCAAGATGAAAAACACGAGCATCAACCAAGGTTTGGTTTCGAGCCAGTAATCGAGAAACAATCCGATTGCCACCCCCACGCCGACAGCGGAGACAAACTCGACTCCGATTTTCAGCGCAATACCTAACCCGTTACCGGCCTCGGCCTTACTTTCGTCGTTCTTCGGATCATTCGCATGACGATGTCCACGGGCCGCCTTAAGCTTCGTGTCTAGCTCTTTGAGCGAGGAAGTAGGCGGTTCCTCAGACATCCTTCAATGCTACCGAAATGACGCTCGAAAAGCGCCGAAAGCGCGCGCAACATAAAGGCGGGATATGGGCAAGTCAAGTTGCGGCATTGCGCCGCAGCAATGTTGGATTTCCGCGCTTTTAAGGACGTCGCGATACTCAGGCCGAGTCACGGATCGCTTCCGCCGTGCGCAAGTCGACCGAGACCAGCTGACTGACCCCGCGCTCGCCCATGGTAACACCGAAAAGCCGGTCCATTTTCGCCATCGTCAGGCGATGGTGCGTGACGACCATGAAACGGGTCTTGGACGCCTTGGTAATCTCGTCGAGAAGATTACAAAAACGCTCTACATTGGCGTCGTCGAGTGGGGCGTCGACCTCATCGAGGACGCAGATTGGTGCCGGGTTCGTAAGGAAGACGGCAAACAGCAATGCCAGGGCAGTCAACGCCTGCTCGCCGCCGGACAGCAACGATAGAATTTGAAGTTTCTTGCCGGGGGGGCTTGCCATGATCTCAAGGCCGGCTTCCAAAGGATCGTCCGCTTCGGTTAAAGCCAGATGTGCATGGCCACCACCGAAAAGCCGCACGAAAAGTGTCTCGAAATGTTGGTTTACCTGATCGAAGGCTGCCAATAGCCGTTCCCGGCCTTCCTTGTTGAGGGCGGAAATTCCCTGACGGAGACGTGCGATTGCCGCCAAAAGGTCTTCGCGCTCGGTCTGCATGGTTGTGATCTGCTCTTCGAGCTCAATCAGCTCCTGCTCTGCGCGCAGATTGACGGGGCCCATGCTGTCTCGTTCGCGGACCAGCCGTTCCAATTTGACCTCGACCACATCGCGCGGGGGCAATTCTTCCTCCGGATCGATCTCCGCATCCGCCAGGATTGTCTCCGGCTTACTCTCCAAACGCTCGGCGATCCGTTCCTTGACTGCGTCGCAGTCGGATATGGCCTGCTCCACATGGGCTTGGGCGCGGACCCGCTCCTCGCGGGCTTCACCGGCGGCGGCTTCGGCGCGGCGCAGAGTAGCATCCGCTTCGGCGAGGCCGTTTTCCATCTCGGCCAAGCGGTCGGCGGCGGCGTTCCTCTTAATCTCGGAGCCTTCCAACGTGTCTAGTAGTGCGATCCGTTGGGTTCCGATCTCGGCCGGTCGCGCCGCTAATCGCGATTTTTGTTCTTCTTCGCTGGCGCGGCGAGTCTCGAGTTCCTCGATTCGCCCGCGCGCGCCACCGACCCGGTTCTCCCAGGACGTGCGCTCATTGGCGATCACTTTGAGGCGAGCACCCCGTTGCTGCGCCTCGTTGGCGATCCGATCATGCGCACTGCGGCGTTCACGTTCCGTCGTGCGGCCTGCCTCGATCTCCTGGCGCAGCGTTGCGATGCGCTGGCGGGCTTCAACCGGGTCCGTCAGTTGTGCGACGGAGGCTTCGATGGCGACACGTTGCTCTTGGGTCTCCGTGAGATCGGCGCGCACACGCTCCAGCAATTCGCCAAGTGATTCCAGGCGCGAACGTGTGCCCGCCGTCGCGTCGGCCAGTGCCGTATACGCCTTTCGGGCATTGGCGAGCGTGTCATAGGCTGTTTGCAGGTCGAAGCGAGCTTTACGCTCCTGGGCGGCAGCCTCTTTGGCCGTCTCCTGCGAATCGATATGGAACTGCCGGGCCGTCTCGTAATTCTTTTCCACCGCCTGCAATTGGCCGCGAATTTCGGTGAGGCGGTTGCGTTGACTAAGACGCGTCGCCGCCGTCGTCTGTGCGCCCGACGTCACGGTAAATCCGTCCCAGCGCCACAGGGCGCCGTCTAGGCTCACCAATCGCTGACCTTCGCGCAGCGCTTCATGCAATCCGCTACCGGCGCTGGCATCGTCGATCACGCCGATGGCCGCCAAGCGGCGCGCGAGTGCGGGCGGGCCTTTCACAAAGTCGGAGAGCGGGCGCATACCGTCCGGCAGAGGGGCCGGTGATGCGAGCGCCGGCAGGATCGTCCAATGGACCGGCGCCGCCGTGTCAATCGGGGCTGTCAAATCGTCGTCCAAGGCGGCGCCCAATGCTTTTTCGTAGCCGGGCGTGACTTCCAGGGCGTCGACCAAGGGCGGGAAAAGATCGCCCTCATCTTCCTTCAGAAGATCCGCCAGCGCATTTTCTTCGGCACTTAGACGGTCGCGCGCGGATTGCGCATCCTGCAAGCGGCTGCGGCGGTCTGATTCGGTTTGCTCGGCCGCACCTCTTGTGGCTTCCGCCTCTTCCGAGGTGCGCCGCGCCGATTCAACCTCTGCTTCTGCCTCTGGCACCGCCTTCGCAGTTTGCTCGAGGGCTGTATCCTCGCCGACTTCGGCCATTAGTTCTTCGCGTTCGCGCTGCAGCGATTCGACGCGTTCCGTCAGATTGTCGTGGCGGCGGGCCAATTCGTCCCGGCGATTCAACAATGCGGTGCGGTTGGCTTCCGCCGCCGCCACGGTTTGCGTCAATTCACCGAGTTCTGATTCTTTTGCGCGAAGCGACGTGCCAATTTCTTCCAGGGCCACGCGGGCGGTTTCGCGGCGTTCTTCTTCGCCTTCACGGGCAGCGGTGATTTCCGCTACTTCCTCATCCATGCGCCGGAGGGCGGCCTCGGCATCCTCGCCGAGCGACTTTTCGCGCGCGATATCGATGCCGATTTGGTTGAGGCGTTGATCCACCGCCGCCAAGGCCTCGACGATCCGGCCCTCTTCCGCTTCCAATTCCCTCTGCGCCACCAACAAACGCTGCAATTCGGCCGCGGCTTCCGCTTCCGCCTGGCGCAGATCGGGCAGTTTTGCCGCGATTTCCGCTTGCAGTCGCGAGGCTTCGGCAGCGTGGCCGGTTCGCGTGGCAACCTCCGCTTCGGCTTTTGTCAGCCCCTCGCGCGCCTTCTCCAGCGCGGCTGTTACTTCCTGCCAGCGCAAGTGAAGTTGCATCGCTTCATGGCGCCGAATATGTCCGCCGAGACGGCGATAGCGTGCGGCCTGCCGGGCTTGACGTTTCAATCCTTGGAATTGCCCTTCGAGTGCAATGATCACGTCGTCCAGACGTTCAAGATTGGTTTCCGCTCCGCGCAGCCGCAATTCGGCCTCGTGGCGGCGTGAATGCAGTCCCTTGATCCCGGCGGCTTCTTCCAGCAACCCGCGCCGTTGGGTCGGCTTTGCACCGATCAGGGCACCGACCCGACCTTGGTTGACCATGGCGGTCGAGTGGGCGCCCGTCGCCATGTCCGCGAACAGCAATTGGACGTCGCGGGCGCGGACACTCTTGCCATTGATCTTGTAGTCGGAGCCGGAGCCGCGTTCGATCCGCCGGATAACTTCGATTTCGGTGGAATCGTTGAATGGCGAGGGTGCGTCCCGGTCGGAATTATCGAGAACCAGCGCCACTTCCGCGATGTTGCGGGCCGGGCGATCGTCGGTGCCGCCGAAGATCACGTCGTCCATCTCTCCGCCACGCATTTGCTTGGCGGAGGTCTCGCCCATGACCCATTTCAGCGCTTCGACGACATTCGATTTACCGCAGCCGTTCGGCCCGACGACACCCGTAATGCCGTCCTCGATCTGGACTTCAACCGGATCGAGGAAGGATTTGAAACCAACGAGGCGTAACTTTTGAAAATGCACTGCGGTCGTGACAATCGTTTAGACGGCGGACCGACCGATGGCTCATTTCACCTTCTTCGAAAGGATTTTGTCGAAATCCTCATAAGGTTGCGAGCCGACGATCTTATGGTCACCGTCGATGATAAAGGTTGGTGTCGCGTTTACATCAAATTTCTTCTGACCTTCAAGGCGCTTTTCGACGATGCCGTCGACCAAGGCCGCATTTTTAAGGCAGGCTTCGAAATCCGAGGGGTTCAATCCGCCTAATTTCCCGATCCGCGAGAGCGCTTCGAAGGGCTGTTTGCTCCGACTCCAATTGGCTTGCTGCTGGAATAAAACGTCGACGAAACTGAAGAAGCGTTCCGATGGGGCGCAGCGCGCCATGACGGTAGCGAGTAGGCCCATTTGGTCGAATGGAAAGTCGCGGTAGATCAGTTTGACCTTGCCGGTATCGATGTAGTTTTTCTTGATTTTCGGTAGAATATCGACGTGAAACTGCCGACAACTCGGGCAGGTCAGGGACGAATATTCGATGATCGTGACCGGGGCATTAGGGTCGCCGAGAATGCGATCCGCGAGCGCCTGTTCCGTCGTGGGAGGGGCAGCCGAAGCGGCGTAGGTGAAGAAGAATGTAATGGATATCGCCGCGGAAATTAGAAGTCGTTTCACGCCGTCCTCCTGATAGAACATGTGCTCGTGAGCGGATAAGCGGATGGATGTCCGGTCCGCAAGATGGGCGAGTATAGGGATGCGAATATGGCGGCATCAAGGCTATCTAGCGGTCAATTTTTCGTGGATTCACCCGACTCGGACAGGATAGCTGTCCCGAGTCTCTGAAGTGTTTCGCGCAATTCGGTGTCCTCAATGCCCTCCAAACGGTCTTCCAATGCTCTTATTTCACCCAATTCGGGTGTGCGGCGCGGGCGTGGCGTCGCTTGAATTTTCGCTTGTTTAAGAGGCGTTTGGATCAGACGGATGCTTTCGACTGCTGCATATCCGAAATATCCATTGATACGGTCGATCAGTTGCGGCGAATCGTGTTGCAGCTCAAGGGCCATTGTCGAGGTCACTCGTAGATGCAGCGTGCCATTGTTGCGTTGGCCCCGCGGGAAGACGAGTTTTTCCGGCTGGCAGGTCGTGGCTTTCTCCTCACCGACGATACTTGGCCAATCGACAATCAGGTTGGCCTGCGCCAATCCCCGCTTACCGAGCGCGGTTTGCGTTAGTTTCGGCACCATCTGCGCCATGGCCTTCGGCTTGCCGCCTCTTCGCGGCTCATCCTTGGGTTTTGACGTTCGGCGGTGCCGGGGTCCTTTTTCGCTGCTCAACTCTCTAGCCTCCAACGGGAAGGGTCTTATAGTACGCCCATGACCTCCGGCGACACCACCCGCGCATCTGAAATTCTGGATTGGTACGACCGCCATCGCCGCGCCATGCCGTGGCGCCCACCCGCCGGTGAGCGCGCGAACCCTTACGCGGTCTGGCTGAGCGAGATCATGCTGCAGCAGACAACGGTGGCGACAGTGGGGCCGTATTTCATTGAGTTCTTGTCCCGTTGGCCGAATGTCTCGGCGCTGGCTGCGGCCGCGCTCGATGACGTGCTGCATTGCTGGCAGGGCTTGGGGTATTACGCGCGGGCGAGAAATCTCCACCGTTGTGCCGGCGTCGTCGCCGAGGATTTCGGTGGTGTCTTTCCCGAGTCGGAGATGGAATTGCTCTCCCTGCCCGGCGTTGGTCCCTACACGGCGGCGGCTATCATGGCGATTGCTTTCGATAAACGCGCCGTCGTCGTCGATGGAAATGTGGAGCGGGTAATGGCCCGTATGTTCCGCGAGAGGGACTCGTTGCCGGACGTAAAACCGGTCTTAAAGGCACGCGCTGACGCCCTGACGCCGGACAAACGCCCCGGCGATTACGCACAAGCGGTCATGGATTTGGGTGCGACGATCTGTGTTCCCCGTCGGCCCAAATGCATTCTGTGCCCGTGGACGGATCACTGT
>JABJCS010000856.1 GCA_018665505.1 Alphaproteobacteria bacterium | reverse complement strand
ATCATCCATAGAATGACGTAACTGCCGAGACTGCGGCGCTCTTCCTGCGGGTCGAAGAAGCTGTAGACCGCCGAGAGCCCGCCCGCGAGGCGGTCCATCAAGCATCCGGCGATGAGTCGGCTGTCCGGCTCACGGAACTCGACCATTACCGTGTCGACCGGGCTGCTCAAGATCATCGCGGCATAGTCGCGGCGGCTCATCTTAGCCATCTCGCCGTCGCCGTGCCGGCGGTTGGTATAAACCTGGAACAGATCGAATTGTTCTTCGGTGACCTTGGTGCCGACTTCGGTGACGACCAGCTTGTTATTTCGATTGAGCACCTTGCGCCACGCCTTGCTTGCCTTGAAGCGTGCCACCGGTATCCGGACCGGCACGCAGGCGTTGCAGCCGGCGCACGCGGGTTTGTAGATGATGTGATGACTGCGCCGAAAACCACCCTGGCTGAGCACGTCGAACGCGTCGAGGGCCTTGGCCCCGGATAGCTCCGCGAACAATTGCTGTTCCACCCGACCCGAAAGATACGGGCACGGCATCGGTCCCGAGCGGAAGAATGTCATGATTTGATGAGGCAAACGTTGCGTGGTCATGGTGTCGTGAGTTTATCGCGGGTTTATCGATACGTCATCAGGGTTTCGCGGATGAGGTTTCCGCGTTGACGATAAAGATTCCAGTCACGATATCGTGCAGGCACCGACCCTTATTGTTGAAAAGCGCGACCAATAGGACGAATCCAAGGGTAAAGCTGACAGAAAGATAAAACAGGACCGAAAGCACGAATGCCTGCAAATAGCTGGGCTCGTTGCCCTGATGATTGACGGATTTCAATCCCATCAGCCGCATGCCAAGAGTCGCCGATCCTCGGCCGCCGATCAGGACGGTATCGTAGAGAACGAACAGGACTGCAGGCCACAAGAAAGAAAATAAGGCGGAGAGTGTTAAAAATGTCAGCAGGTTGAGGATTTGCAATGATATGAAAATCGCGAATAGAACAAATATATCGAAGAAGAAAGCCACTGTGCGTCGCCAAGCAATGCCGTCAAAACTGACTTCTGACGGGGCGAAACTCGCGCTGCCTCGGCCCCAACTGAAGGGGAGGCTCGATCGTTCGGGAAGGCGTTCCTGCATATTCTAGCCCTGCGGCGTTGCCTGCGTTAATTCGTCGTTAGATTGGACGTCGAGCCCACGGTTACAATAGTAACCGATAAACTGCACATTGTCAGAGGACGCGCGGCGGTTTTGGCGGCGCTTTCTTTTTGATTTCGATTTTATCGCGCAGCAATACGATCGAAATACGGCGGTTTTGTGGTGATGTTGGGTTATCGACGAGTAGCGGTATCTTATCGGCGAAACCGACAACTGAGTCGATCCGCTTTCCCGTGACCTCGTGTTTGAGCAATTCCCGGCGTGCCGCATTGGCGCGTTCGAGTGATAACTCCCAATTTGTCCGACCCTGACTATCGCTGAAAGAAGCGGCATCCGTATGGCCCGAAATCGTAATTTCGTTGGGCATCGGCCCGATCATCTTCGCGACCAGAAGCAAAAGCAATTCCGCGTGACGGGTGAGGCGCGCGCTGCCGGGGGGGAACAGCGATGTTCCGGATTGGTCCAGCAGCTGGATTTGCAAACCTTCATCGGTAAGTTCGACTTGAACTGAATCTTTCAGTGCGGAGAGTTGAGGTAATTCAAACAATGCCTGTTTGATGGCGCGTTCGACACGTTCGAATTCCTTTTCCTCACGCTTTACCTCGGCGGGAGTGGCGCTCTTTGCACGGTCATGGGCTTTGATCTGCCGAGTTTGTTTCTCAAGTTCGTTTTCGACTTGAGAATCAGACCCGACGGTTATTTCCTGCGTTTCTCCGGGGATTTTATCGACGCCGTCCTCCGTCATAGAGACACCGCCGAACACGCCGCCACTGCCACTCGACCCCGTAATGGCGCCGGTCGGCTCGAAATAGTTCGAAACCCCCAATTTTTGTTCCATGGTCGTGGCGTTGAGCAACCATAACAACAAGAAGAACGCCATCATGGCCGTGACAAAATCCGCGTAAGCGACCTTCCACGCACCGCCATGCGCCGGTGGGGGCGGCGGTGGAACCTTCTTTATATATATTGGTCGCTCTTCTTCGTCCGTGAGTGACATGAACTAACCTTATAATCCCGTGTCGCCATCGGAGGCTTGTTGTGGCAACTCGGTCAACGGTTTCTGCTTTTGCAGGATGATGCTAATGCGCCGGTTCAAAGGTGAAGAAGGTTTGTCCGGTAACAAATGTTCCGTATCGGCCTTACCCGCGACCTTGACGACGCGTTCCCCACCGAGCCCGAATTCGACCATGGTGCGTCGTGCCATATTGGCTCGGTCGCCGGAGAGTTCCCAATTACCGTAATTCCGCTTAGTGGATTTAGAGGTGTCAGTATGACCGGTTAGCACGACGGCATTCGGCAGCTTTGCGATGACATTGGTCACGATGGCCAACATTTTGCGACCATGATCGTTGAGCACTGCGCCGCCCGCGACGAACATCGAGATGTCTTTTTGATCGAGAAATTGAATGCGCAGACCTTCGTGGGTGTAATCGATCATCAAGCTGTCTTGCATGTCGTTCAGTTCGGGAATTTCCTGCAGTGCTTGTTTAATTTCCGCTTCGACCTTAGCGAAACTCTCTAGTTCGGTTTGCAGCCGTTTTTCCTCGGCTTCCGCCAATGCCTCTGCATCTTTATTGTCCTGCTTACCTTGGTCACCCCCGGTCTTACTGCCTGCGGTCGCGAGTGCCACGGTCACGCTAGGGGGAGAGCCAGCAGATTTTAGCGCGCCTTCCGCGGACTGTGCGAGACCCGAAAGCGCCTGCCCCGAACCAGAAGAGTTTTCCTCTTCCGAAGTGTCCGGTTCGAAATAATTCGAAATACCCTGCTTGTTCGTTTCCGTGGTGACGTTCAACAACCAAAGCAGCAGAAAGAATGCCATCATCGCGGTCACGAAATCCGCATAGGCGACCTTCCATGCACCACCGTGTGGCGGATGATTAGCCTTGATCTTCCGCTTTATGACGATCGGTTTTAGTGCCTTCGAAGCGCCAGACATCGAATTTGCCGATTTCGTTCAGTTTAAACAGGACTCAAAGCAGCGGTCGCGTCTTCTAATTCCGTGAAACTGGGCCGCACGCTGTGGCCTAACGTCTTGCGCGCAAATTCGACTGAAACAGCGGGGGCGTAGCCTTGTAAATGCGCGATGATACCGATTTTAAGGCAGACGAAATAATTATGATCGGCATCGTAAATACCCTTCATTGCAGTTGCCAACGGGCCTACAAAACCATAACAAAGTAAAATGCCGAGGAAGGTTCCAACAAGTGCCGCGCCGATCAAGTGTCCCAAAACCTCAGGCGGCTCCGTAATGGAGCCCATCGTGTGAATAACACCCAAGACAGCGGCAACAATACCGAGGCCCGGGAAAGCCTCTGCCATCGTATTTACGGCGTGGGCAATATGTTGATTGTGCTCGTGATGGACATCTAGCTCTGCATCTATGATCGCTTCAATTTCAAGCGGGTTGTCGGTACCCATTGTCATCAAACGTAAATAGTCGCAGAAAAATTCGACAGCATGGTGGTCCGCTGCGAAACCCGGGAATTGCTGAAAAATTTCACTTTCTTCCGGATTGTCAATATGGGTTTCCAGGGAGAGCATTCCTTTGGTTTTAGCCATTCGGTAAATTTGATACTGTAGCGTCAACAATTCGAGGTAATGATCCGCTTTGTATTTCGGGCCTTTTAGCAGGCCAATTAGCCCGGAAATCGATCCCAAGACCGTTTCCTTATTATTTGCGGTAATGAACGCGCCAATTCCGGAGCCACCGATGATGACGAGTTCAGCGGGCTGAAAAAGCACGGCTAAGTGGCCGCCGACCATCAGATATCCTCCGAGGATACAGACGATTACAAACAAGGTTCCAATTATTACAAACATTACGCGGCCCTAAGGTTAGCATGCTGAAGATTAAGCATTATTCCGGCCAATGTCCAAGGGGCCCCAACAAAATGTTAACGATATTCTGGCCTTGGAAATTACCGTATAGCATAAAATTCTGACCAAAACTTAATCAAGAAAAGAAGATTGTTAATACATTTCGCTCGCGGTGTCATCGAGGCGGCGGGTTCGGAATCCTGCCGCCGTCAGCCGGTCGATGATTTCCTCAATATGCGCGGCGTCCCTGGTTTCCATGACGATATCGGCCTCTGCACGTTTGACGGGGACGTCATAGAACATACGCTGATGGTAAATCTCGACGATGTTGCCGCCGACGTCACCGATTTTCTCTGTAACTCGGGATAGGACGCCTGGCTGATCCGAAATTTCGACTCTGAGTCGCGCCATCCTGCCTAGTCGGATCATCCCGCGTAGCAAAATTGATGAAAGCAGACGCGAATCGATATTAGCACCGCAAGCGATAAGGCCGATTCGCCGCCCTTCAAAACGGTTCTGTTGCTGGCGAATTGCCGCAAGAGGTGCCGCGCCTGCACCTTCCACGACTAACTTTCCGGTCTCGACCATGGTCTGGACTGCTGATTCGAGGCTAAGTTCATCCACCAAGATGATGTCGTCGACGTAGCGGGAGATGATTTCCTTGGTGATCACACTAGGTGCTTTGACCGCGATACCTTCGGCAATGGATACGCCGCCCGATGTTGGCGGCAACCCGTGAATGGCTTGGTACATCGATGGGTAGAGTTGCGCTTCCACGCCGATAATCTCGATCTTCGGATTCAATTCTTTCGCCGCCATCGCAATTCCGGCGATGACACCGCCGCCGCCGATAGGGACGACGATGGCGTCCAGGTCCGGAATATCTTCGAAAATTTCCAAACCGATTGTGCCTTGGCCGGAGACGATATCGGGGTCGTCGTATGGATGAACAAAGACGAGTTTTTCCGCCGCCGCGATTTCGTCGGCAAAGGGCTTTCCATCACTGACCGATTCGCCCTCAAGGACGACGCGAGCACCAAAATCCCGTGTTCGGACGATTTTCGTAAACGGGGTCACCTTCGGCATGACGATGGTCGCGGGAATGCCCAAGCGCTGTGCGTGATAGGCGACGCCCTGCGCATGGTTGCCGGCGGAAATTGCGATAACGCCTTTACCACCTTCTTGGGAGACTGATTTTAATTTCACGAACGCCCCCCGGTCTTTGAACGAACCGGTGCGTTGCAATGTTTCCAGTTTGAGGAAAATTTCGACACCCGTTGCGTCTGATAGCGGGCCCGAGCGAACGATGGGGGTGCGAATGACTTCACCGCGAATTGTAACGGCTGCAGCTCGGATGCTCTCTAGTGTGACGGTCATTCTTTTCGGATGCTTTTGCTGTTGGCGAGGGGACGTAGCCGCAGCACATCACTTCCCCGTGCCTTTAGTTCATTTTGCGATCCGACAATACGGAAATACTGGCCGTCGCGCCATTGTGACAGTTGATCCATGTACCGGGTGGAAAGCGGATTGCCGGATTGCCCGGTTGCAAGGCTGTATCGGCTATTCCCGGGATCCGCCAAATCATAGACGGCCCGGTATCCAGCCCCATGGGAGTGGCGATATGGACTTTCAGTACCTCCACCGGTTTGGCCACGATTTAGGGTATGGTCGCCGCCATCGGTTTTGATCCGTCCCTCCGACCAATCGGCGAGAAGGGGAATATGACGCAAGATCCGATGCGGAAATGTGGCCGCATGGGCGTCGCCCCATCGCCAATCCTTCGGCTCATCGCCGAAACGCTTCCTTAACTCCGTGAGCGCGCGGTTAAGAGCGTGTTCCACGCGTGACGCACAGTCTTCTTTTTCTAGCGTGGAAATGTTGTCGCACCACTCAGTATCTTGGTCTAAGGCCCGGTGAATGAAGAGCGGCCGAGGGCTGCTGTATCCAGCAAATTGATCGCCGAGTTCATCCGCCACCAGGGACGGCATCAAGTTTCGTATCCAAGCGGCATAGATCAACGGCTCTGGGCGATCCCGCGTCATCTTGAAATCCCATGCACGGACCAGCTTGATGGCTTTTCTCCCGATATCGCTCTTCGGTTCGATTTTAGAGAGCAACGGAACCAACGTTTTTGCGGCGACAGATCGATTATCCATCTGCAGGCGAATACTGTCCTCGATATCGTAGGGTCGGACTTCGGAAAAGTGCTCGTATATACGGGCGACGCGATGAGATGCGGGCCAATACCAGGCGTACTGAAACGTTGGCGCTTCCGCGTTCGGCCGCAGTCGGTTGTTCGCATTGGCGATCAACCCGCTGGACGGATTCCAGGTTTGGGGCCAATGTTCCGGCCCGACGTATCCGCGCCAATCGCCGCTACCGTCTTGGCCCGATGATGGCAAATGGCCGTGACCGGATTTGCGGATCGGCATGCGGCCGGCCGCGACGAATCCGATGTCCCCGGTGCTATCGGCCGCGAATAGGTTTTGCAACGGCGCATCAAAATATGTGGCTGCCTCTCTGAAGGCGGTGAGGCTGTCCGCATGGTTGAGACGGTAGAGACCTTCAACCGTTGTGTCGTCTGGATCGAATATTGTGGCGGCCAGGGCGATGGCTTTCTTCGGGAAGGCGATGGACTTAAGCCGCGGCATGACATCGGAGAGGATGGGGCCGTGACGGCTTTCCCGGATGGTAATGGTCACGGGTTCATCATTTTTGACGGCGATGGTCTCGGTCCGGGTTTTAAATTTTTCTGGACTTGTTGGTGTCAGGTAGTAGGTCGGGTCGGCGTCTACGACAGTCTCGATGAATAGATCGGTGGTATCCGCACCAGCGGATGTAATGCCCCAAGCTACGTCGCCATTTTGACCCAGGATTACCAACGGAACACCGGGAACAGTGGCGCCGGTCCGGGTCCGCCTATCCACCGTCAAACGGGCCAAGTACCACAGGCCGGGTGACGCGAAGGCTAGGTGAGGATCGTTGGCCAGGATCGGTTTGCCGCTCGACGTCCGCGTGCCCGATACGATCCAGGCGTTTGACGCGCTGTCGGCCTTCAGCAGTGCTGGTACTTGCCGCGCCAACTCGTTCAGTCGGAGATCGTCGAACCAAGTGAGTTGGTCCGCTTCGTCCAGTGATATCTGTGGAAACAAACGGCGGAGGCCTTCCGCGCCGACTTTTCCAATCAAGTTTGCGCGCAGCAGGTCGCCTCGCCATCCAGTTGACAACCGCATGCCCATTAGCTTCGCCCAAACCAAGGAATCCGCAGGCTTCCAGGCTTCCGGTTCAAACCCCAGAAGCACGAACTCCAACGGCCAGGCGCCGCGATGGTTTTCTATATAGGCGTTGACGCCATCCACATAGGCATCGAGAACCCGCTTTGCGCCGCCTGTCAGTTGCTCTGCCTGTTGTTCCGCCAATCGGTAAAGACCGAGTGTGCGTAAAAACCGGTCGGTCTCCACGGTCTCGCGGCCGATGATTTCCGACAACCGGCCAGCGCCGATGCGGCGTGTAAACTCCATCTGCCAAAGGCGGTCTTGTGCGTGGACGAACCCAAGGGCAAACGCGCTGTCCGTCTCCGTCGCCGCGAAGATGTGCGGGATGCCGTTTTCGTCTCGTAATATATCGACATCACGATGAAGGCCTGCCAGTTCGATCATGCCATTGGTCTGTGGCAGTGATGTGCGAAGCCAAAGATACCCGCCGCCTGCCGCCAACGCGGCAGTGAAAAGGAAGGCGAGAACGCCGTTGCGGAGGATACGTATCATGCGTCGAAAGCTTAGGGAGGTGTGAGGGATACGAAAAGCAGTTCTATCACCCTTGCGGGGGAGTGGTTTCTAAATCTACAAAGTCGGATAGAGAAACCGTTTAATAAGTGAGGGAGCCGGGGATGATCAGCTATTTGAAACAGGGCAAGAGCGACGCCGATGTCGCGGAAGCCGACGCCAAGGTGCGGGGGATCGTTGAGGGTATCCTGTCCGATATCGAAAAACGCGGCGACGCCGCCGTGCGTGAGTTGTCGGAGAAATTCGACGGCTATACCCCGGCAAAGCTTCGTTTGAGCGAAGACGAAATTCGGACCGCCATAGCGAAAGTCCCGCAGAGCGATATCGAGGATATCGAATTTGCGCAGAAGCAAATTCGGAATTTCGCCGAGAAGCAAAAGGAATGCTTGCAGGACTTGGAAGTGGAGACGATGCCCGGCGTCATCCTTGGACATCGCAACATCCCGGTGAACTCGGTCGGCTGTTATGTGCCGGGCGGCAAGTATCCGATGGTGGCCTCCGCGCATATGAGCGTGCTCACCGCATCGGTCGCGGGCGTAAAACGCATCGTCGCCTCCGCACCGCCGCAGGATGGGGAGCCGCATCCGGCAATTGTTGCGGCCATGCATATGGGTGGGGCCGACGAAATTTTGGTCCTCGGCGGTGTTCAGGCAGTGGGTGCCATGGCCATCGGCACTGAATCACTGCCCGGCGTGGATATGCTGGTCGGGCCCGGCAATATGTTCGTCGCGGAAGCAAAGCGGCAATTGTTTGGCCGTGTCGGGATCGACCTCTTCGCGGGACCGACGGAGACCCTGATCATTGCCGATGAAAGCGTGGACGCGGAGCTGTGCGCCGTCGATCTGTTGGGCCAGGCGGAGCACGGACCGACGTCACCCGCCGCTTTGCTGACCACTTCGCGCAAACTGGCGGAAGAGACAATGGCGGAAGTGGAACGCCAGCTCGCCATCTTGCCGACGGCGGAAATCGCGCGTGAATCTTGGGACGAATACGGCTCCGTCATCTTGTGCGAGACTATCGATGAGATGGTGGAAGTCGCCGACCAACTCGCCTATGAGCATGTCCAGGTGATGACCGAGGATCCGGATTACTTTGCTGACAACATGACCAATTACGGAGCGTTGTTCTTGGGACCCCGCACCAATGTCTCCTACGGTGACAAGACCATCGGAACCAACCACACGCTACCGACCAAGCAAGCGGCGCGTTATACAGGCGGGCTTTGGGTCGGCAAATTCATGAAGACCTGCACCTATCAGAAGGTACTGACGGACGAGGCCTCGGCGATGGTTGGGGAGTACTGCTCCCGCCTCTGCGCGCTTGAGGGATTCGCCGGACATGGCGAACAGGCCAATATTAGAGTGAGACGCTATGGTGGTCGCAATGTGGAACCCTACGGCGTTGCGGAGAAACTCTAACGGAGTGGCATGATGCAGGGTCAGGTCGAAGTTACGCCCATTGCGGGTGCCTGCGGCGCGGTCGTCTCCGGCGTCGATCTCTCGCAACCGTTGGGCAACGAAACATTCGCGGCGGTGCATCAGGCCTTCCTCGACCACCAGGTGATCTTCTTTCGCGATCAAGACCTGACGCCCGAACAGCAAATCGGTTTCAGCCGCCGCTTCGGTGAATTGCGGATCAGCGAGCAATACGAGGCGTTGGAAGGTTATCCGGAGATCATCGAGATCGTGAAGGAGCCCGACAGCACCGGCATCGTCGGTAACCTCTGGCACAGCGACGAGAGTTTCCTGCCGCGACCGGCACTGGGCTCGTTGCTCTACATGCACGAGAACCCGGAGGTCGGCGGCGACACGATGTTCTCGAACCAATATCTCGCCTACGACGCTTTATCCGACGGGATGAAGGCGTTTTTGTCCGGCCTGCGCGCCGTGCATTCCGACGCTAGTCTCGGGTCCCGCAATAAGGGCAGGGCGCTCAAGGT
>JABJCS010000105.1 GCA_018665505.1 Alphaproteobacteria bacterium | reverse complement strand
GTTGACGGGCCGCCCGGTCCGCGCCGAGGAAGCCCTCCACATCGGCCTCGCCGACCGCCTCGCGCCTGAAGGACAGGCTTTGGAGATGGCGACCGCCCTCGCCCGCGAAATCAGCCAATTCCCGCCGCTCGCCATGCGCGCCGACCGAGACGCCGCCTGGGCCGCCTTCGACGATGACGAAGCCGCAATGCTGATCGTAGAAGACGAGGGAGCACAGGCCGCCAAAAAAGTTGAGGCGGCAGCAGGGGCCGCTCGATTTAAGGACGGTGTCGGCAAAGGTGGAGCGTTCAACGGTTGAACCCTTCCCCTTGAGCCATGCCGACCATAGGTTCTTGAAACACTGCCCATGCCGACCGGACACATGAACCGATGGACGAATTACGCACGACAGTCACCGAAGAAGAATACGCGCACATCATCGTAAAACCGCTCGCCGGAGCGGTGGGCGCTGAAATCGATGGTGTCGATCTCCGCGACCTTAACGATTCAGCCTTCGATGAAATTTATGCGGCGTGGTTGCGCCATCATGTTGTCGTGCTTCACGATCAACACATCACGCCCGAGCAACAACTCGAATTTGCCCGCCGATTCGGTGACATCCATCATCATCCCTATATGAAGGGGCTCGATGCATATCCGGAAATCTTCGAAATCCTGAAAGAGCCGGGCGACGACTACACCATCGGCTCCGCCTGGCATACGGACCAGATGTTTAGCCCGCAACCGGCAAAGGCAACACTCCTTCTCGCCAAAGAGACCCCGAATGCTGGGGGAGATACCCTGTTTGCCAATATGCATCTGGCATACGACACACTTTCGGACGCCATGAAGGACATGCTCTCCGACGTAAAAGTCTTTTGCGCCAGCGATCATTTCAAACGCACAGGCGGAAGTAGCGCCTCGCGACAAGACCGCCTGAAGGGGAATAAGGAAATGGCGGCCAAAATGCAGAGCACCGAAAAGCCACAGACCCGCACGGCACACCCGCTCGTCCGCACGCATCCCGAAACCGGGAGGAAGTCGCTCTATCTGGGCGCACACGTGCAAACATTGGATCGCTTTACACAAGCGGAAGCGGCTCCGCTCATAGAATTCCTCGACACACACTCGACCCGGCCCGAGTTTATCTGCCGCGTCAATTGGCAGCCCGGCACACTCGTTATCTGGGACAATCGCTCACTGCAGCACTACGCCATCCCCGATCATAATGAACGCCGGCGCATGCACCGGATCACCATCGGCGGAGACACACCGTATTAAGCGTCGCCGATCAGAGATTTGATCCCTTCCCCCTTGCCTCTCCCCTAAACTCTCCTATAAATTTGTCCGGACAACTGGCGCGGCGCTCAGTCAACCCGCTGCGTGGAAGGAATACAGAAAATGGACGGAACGAACGCGGTCACCACTGGGCCGGAGAGCTACAACATTATCAGCGTGAAACCCTTTGCGGGCGCCATGGGCGCGGAGATCGAGGGGGTCGATTTGGCCAATCTCGACGATGCGACCTTCGACGAGCTGTATGCCGCCTGGCTGCGCCATCACGTCGTTGTCTTGCGCGACCAGAAGATCACGCCGGATCAGCAGATCGCCTTCGCCCATCGCTTCGGCGAGATTCACCACCATCCCTACATGAAGGGAATGGAGGATTATCCGGATATCCTGGAAATCGTGAAGGAATCGGATTCAAGCTACACGTTCGGGTCGTCCTGGCACACCGATCAGATGTTCAATCCGCAACCAGCCAAGGCAACCATGCTTTATGCGCATGAGACACCGAGCGCGGGCGGCGACACAATGTTCGCCAATATGCATCTGGCCTATGATGCGCTCTCGGACGCCATGAAGGATATGCTGTCGGGCGTGCAGACCTGGTGTGTCGGCGACAAGTTTAAATTCGCCGGTGGTTCCGCGCGCCAAGCCCGCTATGAAGGCAACGCTAAGATGAAGGACAAGGTGCGCGATCCCGGTAATCTGCAGACCGAAAGCGCTCACCCGCTGTTCCGAACTCATCCGGAGACTGGACGCAAGTCACTCTATCTCGGTAATCACGTGCAGACCCTGCACGGGTTCGAGGAAGCGGAGGCTGAGCCGATCTTGGACTTCCTGCGCGAGCACGCGGTACGGCCGGAATTTACCTGCCGTGTCAATTGGAAGCCGGGCACGATCACGATCTGGGACAACCGTTCAGTTCAGCATTTCGCGATCCCGGACTACACCGAGCGCCGTCGCATGCACCGCATCACCATCTGCGGCGACACGCCGTTCTAGAGTTTTATTCTCCCCCCTCACCCAAGCCCTCTCCCGCAAGGGGAGAGGGGATTTCACCAAGTGGCAAGTTGTAGTTCCCTCCCCCCTTGTGGGCTAAACGCCGAAGAGGCGTTTTGGGCTAGGGTGAGGGGGAGTTCAAAAGGAAACGTTCATGGGCAAGAAAATCGCTTTCGTCGGCGCGGGCGCCGTTGGCGCGCATGTGGGCGGATACCTCACGCGCGCAGGTCACGACATCACGATGATCGACATCTGGCCGGACCATGTCGAAGCAATGCGCCGAGACGGGCTCTCGCTCGACGGATTGACGGAACCGGAATGCTTCAACGTCAAGGTGAAGGCGATCCACGTCACTGAATTGCAGGAAGTCGCGAAATCCGCCCCTTTCGATATCGCCTTCATCTGCGCAAAATCCTACGACACAGTTTGGCACACCCAGATGATCGCGCAATACCTGGCGGCGGACGGGTTCTGCGTCTCTTTGCAGAATTCCATCAATGAGGAACGCATCGCCTCGGTCGTCGGCTGGGGCAAGGTCATCGGCTGTATCGCCAGCACCATCGCGGTGGAATTAGACCGGCCCGGACATGTGAACCGAAACGTGGCGCTAGGCGGCGATCGGCATACAATCTTCCGCGTCGGTGAGCCACACGGCCGGATCACGCCGCGCATCGAGGAAATCGCCGACATGCTCAAGGTCTGCGACAGCTCTAAGACCACGACAAACCTATGGGGTGAGCGCTGGTCCAAGCTCTGCGTCAACGCGATGCGCAATCCGGTCGCGGCAGCAACGAGCCGCAGTGGCAATGAGAACGACCGCGATCCAATGACCCGTCAACTCTCTATCCGGCTCGCGGGCGAGGCCTGCAGAGTCGGGATTGCCCACGGCTACGACTTGGAGAACATTTACAAAATGCCACCGGAGCAGCTGATTGCAGCCCGCGACGGCGACAAGGCGGCGATGGAAGCCTGCGAGGCGGTGATCGTCGAGAACGCCAGCTTCCGCAATGACGATCAACGCCCCTCCATGGGCCAGGACATGCTGAAGGGCCGACGCACCGAAATTGATTTCATCAGCGGGCTGGTGGTCGAGAAAGCCACGGAATTGGGCCTCGACGTGCCCTG
>JABJCS010000855.1 GCA_018665505.1 Alphaproteobacteria bacterium | reverse complement strand
GTCGATCAATCCACTCACTGTAAAGGCGAGGAGGCCGCCGCTCGCCATTCCGTAGAGAACGAAGAATGCGAGGAATAGCAATACAGGCGGCGTCAGCAAAAGGGCGATGCCCTTACTGCCCGCGGGTTGGGCCACTTCGCTCTCACTATGGCTTTCACCTACAAGGACTTCGCGGCGTACGGTCATAACCGCTAATACCAGCAAGCCGATCCCACCAGTGACGATCAAAGCGGTTCGCCAATCCGTATAGGCTGCAATCGTCAACATGGCGACGGGCGCGCAGGCGCCGCCGAGAAAGCCGGAGAATGTGTGAACTGAATAGGCGCGGCCAAGGCGTTTTTTACCGATGGATCCGGCCAGGATTGCGTAATCAGCCGGATGAAAGACGCTATTGCCGAGGCCTGCAAATACCGCCAGGACGAGGAGCATCCAATAGCTGCCAACGAAACCCATCAACATGACCGATGCGGAAATCAAACAAAGGCCCCACAACAAAACCCGGCGCGGGCCCAGATGATCGACGAGAAATCCGACTGGTGCCTGTAGAATGCCGCCAAGAAAACCGTAGGCGGTCATGGCGAGACCCAATTCGATATAGGAGACGCCGAACTCCATCTTCAACAGAGGGAACAAGGGGGGCAGGGCCAGGCCATAGAAATGGCTGAGATAATGCCCGGCGCTAATCAGGCTGATGGCCCAGCGCTCATCGCCTGACGCGCCAGCGTCGTCGAGCTCTTCTGCAACTGCCGCTCTATCAGACATCCATCTCACCTGGTCTCGCTATAACAGCACGGATAGTTAGGCGGTCACCGGGACAATGCAAACATCCAATCGGCGAATGCCGACCGGTCCAATCCACTTAATCCGTCCACCCGAGCTACCGTATCACTGTTCAGCCGGCCGCCATACGTCGTGTTCCAGGCGCTGGTGGTATGCGAGGCGGGCCCGCGAAACACTGTGCAACGTCCATCCATTTATTAGCGACAGTGCCGGTTACCTGCAGGGCTGTGTCGCCTATGTTTCGAGTTTGCGTCACCACTTGGCAGAACTCGACAGCCGATCCTTCGATGCGCTCCGCATCCGACGGATCGTTCCATTCCCACACTTCGCCCGACGGGCCGGTCAATCGTACATGGGGCTTCGGCTCCGGGACCTCTTCGCCGCGATTTACGAAGGTCCAGCCGAATGTGTTTACCCCGAGGACCGCAACATTCTTGATCCGGTCGGTGTCTTGTCGTTCCACCCCGAGCAGATCGAAGGCGGCTTGGCCATGGGACCATGTTTCCATCAGACGTGCGGTGATGCTGGAGCGTACACTCATGTTGGGGCCGACCCATTTTACACGCTTCTTCGGATCGGCTGCCGAGAAACGGTCGCTCATGGGTCCGTAGAAATCACGCCAAGCCGTCAGCAATGCGCGGCCCTTTAGACCCTCGAGCACGGTTGCCGTCGCATCCGTGCCTTCGGCTCCGGCATCTCGAAGCGCTTTGATCTTGGCATAGGTCTCGTGGAACTTAGCCTCGTCGTTGAGTGAGAGATCGGCCAACATATTGCCGTGATGTAGATGCCCCAGAATGTCATTGAAGGTCCATCCTTTGAACAATGTCGGGCGTTCGAAATCAGCGTCGCTTAAAGGGTCCATGAGGGCGAATAAGGTCTCGCACTCGTCCTTGAAATCTTTTGCTTGCTCGAGCATCTCGGTCTTCCTCTCTCGTGATCCACGGTCTTCCAACAGAACAGATGTATGCGTCATTCCTCCGGTGGCGACCAGTCCGCTTGCCGCTCGTACCGTCAGTCTCTACTAACGATGTTCCCGTAACTCCGATTAAGGATGGGCCAGATGCCTCTCGGACTTGAGCGTGACATCGTAGATCCTGAAATACGCCGTCGCGCAGTCGAACGTTTCGCCGAAAGTGGTGTGCGCTTGCCGCGTCTCTCCACGCTTGCCGATCCCGTCGGCCAGAGTGGATCGATGCCGGAGCATTTGTCGGCCGTGAACCCGGATGCCGCTGATGCCCGCAACCTGTTTCGCGTCCATTGGCACAATGGCGAGGACCGTCGATCTCTTGTCGAGACGCCGGAGCATATAGTGCTGCCGTCCGAACTGACTGGCGTGGAGGCGAAGATCATCGTTGCCACGGGCAACCGGTTTCCCATGATACGCGCCCGTAAGGTCCTGGCGGCCTATGGTTGCCTCGTCCCGCGTTTGGTGACGGGGCAGTTCGACCCCACCCGGCATCGCGCGATCTGGCCGTCGACCGGTAATTACTGTCGCGGTGGTGTTGCAATCTCACGCATTCTTGGATGTCGGGGTGTGGCCGTCCCGCCGGAAGGGATGAGCCGGGAGCGGTTTCAATGGTTGGAGAACTGGGCCGGCTCGCCCGAGGACATCGTTCGCACGCCGGGCACCGAAAGCAACGTGAAGGAAATATACGACGCTTGTCATGAGCTGGCGGC
>JABJCS010000854.1 GCA_018665505.1 Alphaproteobacteria bacterium | reverse complement strand
GCGAGTGCGATACGAAGGTGTTCGGCAAGGTCGAGGAATTGATCTACCTTGGCGACCATATCCGCACCCGGATGTCCGTCTGCGGACGTGACGATTTTATCGTAAAAGTACCGAATGCCTCTAAGCCTTCGGAATTAACGCCCGGTCTGGAGATTCCACTGGGTTGGCGTCTGGAAGATTGCCGGGCGCTCGATTTGCCTGCGGACGAATAAACCCGCCGCATAGTCATAGAGAACCTGAAGAAACCGATACAGAGGGAGTAGCAAAGATGAAACTTAAACGAAGTCTTACAGCCGCCGTCGTGATGAGCGCGGCGGCAGCGTTTGCCGGTTCGGCAGTCGCGGAAACGGAATTGGTCGTCGTCTCTTGGGGCGGAGCGTATTCCGCCAGCCAACAGAACGCCTATCATGCGCCTTATATGAAGGCCAATCCGGGTGTGAAAATCGTCAATGACGACTCTGCACCGGAAGCGGTCGCAAAATTGCGGGCGATGAATGAAGTCGGCAAAGTGACCTGGGATTTGGTCGACGCCGTGGCCTCCGACGCCATGCGCCTTTGCGACGAAGGCTTGGCTCTGCCGATTAATGCGGACAAAGACCTGGCTCCCGCGCCGGACGGCACCCCGGCGTCGAAGGATTTCGGCAACCTGTTGGTTTCCGAATGCTTCATTCCGCAAATCGTCTATTCGACGACCTTCGGCTATCGCACAGACAAGCTGAAAACCAAGCCGACCAGCGTTTGCGACGTTTTCGATCTGAAAAAATTCCCCGGCAAGCGTTCGCTGGAGAAGAAGCCGATCAACAACTTCGAATGGGCCTTGCTGTGTGACGGCGTGGCACCTGATAAAATTTACGACGTCATGGGTGCGAAGGGCGGTGCCGAGCGTGCGCTGAAGAAGCTGGCCACCATCAAGGACAGTGTCATCTGGTGGACTAAAGGCGCGCAAACACCGCAACTACTCGCCGACGGCGAAGTGGTTATTGGCTCCACCTATAACGGTCGTCTGTTCTCTGTCATTGAGGAAGAGAAGCAGCCGGTCGCTATGCTGTGGGATTGGCAAGTCTTCGATCTGGACGGCTGGATCATCCCAAAAGGCACGAAAAACCTGGCCGCTGTGAAGAAATTCCTGCGTTACGCCACGGACACGCAACGCCTGGCGGATCAAGCCAAGTACATCTCGTACGGACCGGCCCGCAATTCCTCGGCGCCGATGGTCGGCAAGCATGCGAAACTCGGCATCGACATGAAGCCGCATATGCCTACCGATCCGAACAATGCGAAGAACACATTGCTCTTCAATTACGAGTTCTGGGCCGATCACCAGGACGACTTCACGGAGCGGTTCGAAGCTTGGCTCGCCAAGTAGGTTAAGGATTTACGGGGTGGCTACGTGCCGCCCCGTAATTTTCTGAGACGACGAAATTTATGACCGACGCAACGCAACAAAACGACGAACCTATTGTCACTGCCGATGGCATCCCGCTTAAAGTGAGCCTGGGCCGGGCGTTGCGACGGAAGAAGCTGCAAGCCTTATTACTGGTGGCACCGCTTTTCCTTTTTATTATCATTACCTTCTTCGTACCGATCGTAGACATGCTGTTCCGCTCGGTCGAAAACTCGATCATCAGCGAAATTCTGCCGCGCAGCACGGCGCTGCTGGCCGACTGGGATGCGGAAGGAAATGCGTTGCCGTCCGAAGCAGTCTTCGCGGCCATGGTCGAGGATATCAAGGAAGGTCGAAAAAACAGAACGATTAGCCGTGCGGGGCAACGCCTGAATTACGAAGCGTCGGGCATGTCGAGCCTGTTCCGCTCTTCCGGACGAAAAGCAAAGCGCATCAAAGAAGGCCCTTACAAGCCCGCCCTCATTAAGGTCCATAAAGCGTGGGGCGATATTGAAACCTGGAAACTGATCAAACAGTTTTCCTCCAAATATACCGATGGATATTTCCTGGCGGCGGTCGATGCCAAGCGAAAGGCCGACGGCGACCTGACGCAAGTCGATGAAGAATCCCGTATTTATCTCCACTTATTTTGGCGAACCCTGAAGTTGAGCCTGTTCATTACGTTGATGACATTGATCCTTGGGTTTCCCATTGCCTATCTAATGGCGATCCTGCCGACGAAATCATCGAACATGTTGTTGATTTTCGTCCTCCTGCCCTTCTGGACCTCGTTACTGGTGCGGACCACAGCGTGGATCGCCTTGCTCCAACAACAAGGCGTGATCAACGAGCTATTGGTCTTCGCGGGGTTGGTCGGCACGGATAATCGACCGCAGATGATTCACAATCAGTTCGGCAGCATCGTTGCAATGACGCATATCCTGCTGCCGTTCATGGTCCTGCCGTTATTCAGCGTGATGAAGACAATTCCGAAAAGCTACGTGCGCGCTGCGGTCTCACTTGGCGCACATCCGTGGCTGGCCTTCTGGAAGGTTTATTTCCCAAATACAGTGCCGGGGATCGGCGCCGGCGCCATTCTCGTGTTCATCTTAGCCATCGGCTACTACATCACCCCAGAACTAGTCGGCGGCACAGAAGGAACCTTCATCTCCAACCGCATCGCCTATCACATTTCGGGTTCGCTCAATTGGGGCTTGGGGGCGGCGCTCGGCGTAATCCTGCTCGGCGTAGTCATCGCGCTCTATCTCATCTACGACAAGATCATCGGCATCGACAACATGAAGCTCGGCTAAGATGGCGCAACTCCCACCTTATCTTTCGATCCCCGAACGCCTGTGGCATTACGGCTTCCGGATTCTGTGCGGTTTGATTTTCTTCTTCCTGATCTTCCCCTTGATCGTAGTCGTACCGCTCTCCTTCAACTCGGTGCCGTTCTTTACGTTCACTAAGGAGATGTTGGCGCTCGACCCGGCAGGATATTCGCTGAAGTGGTATGAGGATTTCTTCTCGAACTTGAATTGGCAGGGCGCGGTTCGAAACAGCGTCATCATCGCTTTCTTCGCGACCATGTTGTCGACGACTCTGGGCACGCTTGCCGCACTTGGCCTGTCACGCCCGACGATGCCGGCTAAGACCCTGATCATGAGCCTGTTGATCTCACCGATGATCGTGCCGCTGATCATTTCGGCAGCGGGCATGTTCTTCTTTTACTCCCGCATTGGTCTGCAGGGCACGCATCTCGATGTTATTCTCGCCCACGCTGCACTCGGCACGCCGTTCGTTGTCATCACGGTAACCGCAACCTTGGTCGGATTCGACAATAGCTTGATCCGCGCCTCGGCCAG
>JABJCS010000853.1 GCA_018665505.1 Alphaproteobacteria bacterium | reverse complement strand
GGAATGCCCGGCATGATGTAGGCCCCCAGCCGACCAGCACCTTTACCAACTAGATAACACGAAAACAGACTAACGATACGTAGGAGCACAACCATGGCAATCAAACCCCTTGATGATCAATCGACCGACGACGATCGATCCCATTCTCGCCAGCGCGACCGAACGTTGGGCGGAACGGCCCTTCATTCATTTCGAAGGTCAGTCTTATTCCTATGGCGAGGTGATGGCCGACGCTGACCGGATAGCGCGGGGGTTAATTGCTCTCGGGGTAAGATCGGGCGACCGAGTGGCGCTTTGGATGTCGAACCGCATCGAGTGGATCATCGCCTAATTCGCGGTGACGCGCCTCGGTGCTGTCTTGGTGCCCTTGAACACCCGGCTGCGCAGCGTCGATATCTCACACATGTTGCGGGATTCCGGGAGCGTCGCTCTGATCACACAGCATAGCGCGGAGGGGTTCAACTATATCGATGTGGTCCGAGAAGTCTTGAAGGAAGGTGGCTGCCCCGACCTTAAGCGCGTGATCGTCGCCGCGCCCGAGGGCGAGCTCGAATCTATTTTCCTGTCCTGGGCGGCGCTCGCCGATATGGCAGATCACGCCGACACCGATCCAGTACCGGAAACCGACATCAACGCGATGGCGTATATACTCTATACGTCCGGCACGACCGGGCTTCCCAAGGGAGTGATGCTGTCGCATCGCAATTTGAACAACTGCTTCAATCTAGCGGGACAAATGTCGGACGGCGATGTGTTCTTCCTCGCTTATCCGCTATTCGCGATCACGGGCTGCCACAATACGATCCTGGCCACCGCGCTTGTCGGCGGCACGGTGGTGCTCCAAGAACGCTTCGATCCCGATGAAGCGGTCACGTTGATCGAAGAATTTCAATGCACGTGGATCGGCGGGCATATCACCGCCATCGAGCAGTTGGTGGGCTGTTCCACATTCGCGCCGGAGCGGGTCGCCCATCTGCAATGCGGTCGCATTTTCCCACGTCGACCACAGCATCTGCCGCTGTTGCGTAAACTCGGTCTGAATTCCGCCATGAGCGGTTTCGGCCTAACTGAATCGTCGGGGCCACTCGTCAACAACAGCGGCTTGGACGAAGAGACGGTCTCCACCGAAGGACGGCCCTGGCCCGGCAATGAAATCCAAATTCGTGACCCGGACGGAGCGATCCTACCGGCCGGCGAAGACGGCCTCATTTTCGCCAAGAGCCCGCAAATCATGCTTGGCTATTTCAACAATCCGGAAGCGACCGCCCGCACGTTGGTGGACAACGGTTGGCTGCGGACCGGCGACATGGGCCGGCTTGATGCAGACGGTAACCTCACCTTCATCAGTCGTTACGACGATGTTTACAAATGCATGGGATTCAATGTTGCGGGCGATGAGGTCGAAGCCTTTCTTATCGATCATCCCGGTATCGCGGAAGTCGCCGTCATCGGTGTCTCGGACGATCGTAAGGGCGCTGTCGGGGCCGCCTTCCTGATCCTCGAGCCGGGCGCGGTTGTCTCCTTGGAGGACGTGGTCGAGTATTGCAAAGGCCGTATCGCATCCTACAAGACGCCGGGGCACATCATCTGTGTGCCGGCATTCCCCCGCACCGCAATGGGCAAGGTGCGCAAGCGCGAACTCAGAGAGACACATTTCGCGGAAGCCTAAAACCGCGCCGTTGCGAAAATCCGGTAGGCTCTGGAACTACGGGTCGATCCGGTGCTTCCACGCGTAAGTTTGGCTGTCCCGGCATCGCTCCAGCGCCTGCAAAATCTGTTGCCGTGTCTCGCCGGGCGCTATTACGTCGTCGATAAGCCCCAGACCCGCCGCGGCATAGGCACTCGATTCAATCTCGATCCGCTTGCGAATGTCATCCCGAGCCTGCTCCGGATCTTCCGCCTTGGCGATCTCCCGTCCATGTACCAATTCTATACCGGCCTCCGGTCCCATGACATCGAAGCGGGCCTTCGGCCAAGCCACCAGCAGGTCGGGTTCCACGGCCCGGCCGCCAAGCGCGATATAAGCGAGGCCAATCGCTTTCCGCAGCACCACCGTTACCAGCGGCACGCTGGCGCTCATAATGGAATTCAACAGTCGGCCGGTGAGGCTTACCATGCGTTGACGCTCGATGTCCGGGCCAACAAGAAAGCCTGGGCAATCCATCAATGAGATAATCGGGATGTGGAAGGCATCGCAGAGGTCAATGAACTGACGCGCCTTCCCCGCTCCCTTCTCGTCGATGGTACCGGCCTGACGCATCGGTTGATTGGCGAGGATACCGACAGGGTAGCCGTCCATTCGCGCAAAGGCAGTGATCAGGCTCCGCGCATAATCCCGCTTCAACTCGAAATAGCTGCCGCCATCTACCAACAACTCGATGAGCTTGTGCATGTCGTAGGCCCGCCGGTGATTATCAGGGACAAGCGCTTCGATGGCCGCTTGACCGTCGGCTGAATCGACGGATGCAGCCACCGGCGCTACGCGCGGCGGTGCCTCGCTACTGCTCGACGGCAAGTAGGAGAGAAACGCCCGGATCGACGCCATGCACTCCACTTCGGTCTCCGCTAAATAGCTCGCTTGTCCTGTTTCCTTAGCGGATAATTCACCTCCGCCGATCTCCTCGGTCGTCGCGTCGAGACCTATCCCGACTTTCACAACCGGCGGCCCTGACATGCCGAGAAACCCCGTGCCCGCCACAATCGGCACGAAATCCGACTGCGCCGCCGTGAAGGACGGCCCGCCGAAGCAGGGGCCGAGTGCGGCACCGACCTGGGGCACCCGTCCCGACATTCGAAAATGATCGCCGAACCGATAACCGAGCCCCGCCGCCGTGGCCCCGTATGTCTCCTGGACACGCGCGGCACCGGCCTCCATCAGGGCGATGAACGGTTTACCGTGCCGCAACGCAAGATCGCGCACCCGCTTATTCTTCACCTCAGCGACTCGCCCCCGCGTCCCCGCGAGAACGGTTCCGTCGTCAGCGGTGACATAGACGGTGCGACCGTCAATCTTGCCCGAACCCGCCAGCATCCCATCCGCCGGTGTGCGGTCTTTCAGATCGTCGTTCTGGCTATGGGCGAGCATACCAATTTCAACGAAGGAGTCCGGATCAAGAAGTAGGTCGAGCCGCTCGCGGGCCGTTAACTTGCCGCGCGCATGGAGTTTCTCGACGCTTTCGGGGCCGCCCATTTGCGCGGCACGACGGCGACGTTCATCCAGCGTCTCTTGTGGCGCCTTTTCCATGATGATTATTCCTTACGTATTGGGTCTCGGACGCGTCGATTATTCGCCGTCGCGGCGGAAGGTCAGGACCAGCACATCGCGATACCCTTCGCGTTCGGGTGCCAGTCGCGAGATCGGCGTCACGCCGTGACGCACGCGGGTGTCGTTGAGAAACACGGTGTCGAGCGGTTCGGTCAGCGTGAACCTATTCACGG
>JABJCS010000852.1 GCA_018665505.1 Alphaproteobacteria bacterium | reverse complement strand
GAAATGGTCTTAAATGCCTCGGTGATCGGAGCGATCATATTTCCACCAAAACGATGGGAGTCGGCAATAGCGCTTTTTTCAAGGCAGTTTCCGTCTTTGTCGAAAACCGAGAGTGTTACATTGTAATTAAGACTCGTGGTAAAATATGTATCGGACTTGCAGAGATATCGGTACTCGCGGAATTTTAAAATAAAAGAGAACGGTCGCGGCTATTTATCATGCTATGCTCGCGGTTCATGCTGAACGTCAATACCGTAGAGCCCTTTATTGAGCCCGGCACCACTGCTTCCCGCGATCAATCAGTTGAGAGGTATCGCCGCCTTGGTGAGCGCCGGTGCGATCCTGTCGCTGACGGACAGCCTCGCGAAATTGCTGACCGGGACCTATCCGGTTGGCGAGATTTTGTTCTTCCGGTCGCTCTTCGTCTTTATCCCGGTATTCTTCATGGTGTACCGGACCGGCGGTCTCGGGTCCCTTCGGATCAATAATTGGAAGGGTCAGATTCTGCGCGGATGCTGCGTGTTGTTCACCACCATTGGCTTCGTCACCGCGATCAAGGTCATGCCGCTGGCGGATGTTATCGCAATTTTTTTCGTCTCACCGATCTTCGGCACCGCAATGGCGCCTTTTTTGTTGGGTGAAAAGGTTGGTTGGCGGCGTTGGACGGCGGTGCTGATCGGCTTCGGTGGGGTGTTGTTCATGATCCAGCCGGGCTCGAACCCGCTGGTTTGGGTTGCGGTCTTTGCGCTTGCGGCGGCGTTTACGAATTCTTTGCGCGATATTTTCACCCGCCGCCTGTCGACGACCGAGACCAACAACTCAATCATGTTCTGCTCGACCGCCTTCGTTTTATTCGGCGGCATGGCAGCCTTGCCGTTCGGTTGGAAGATGCCGGATCTATATGGCATCGGATTGTTGGCGCTGACAGGTGTGTTGCAGGGCGTAGGCCAGTATTTCCTGGTCATCGCCTTCCGGTTCGGCGAAGTCGCGGTGCTCGGGCCGTTCCGTTATTTCAACCTGGTTTGGGCGGTGATCTACGGGTTCCTGTTCTTCGGCGATGTGCCGAAACAGGACATGATCATCGGGGCGAGCGTGGTCGTCGGCAGTGGCTTGTTCATTCTGTGGCGAGAGACGCAGCTGAAACGTCGCAATCAATCTTGAGATTTGACCGGGCTCCGGAATAGCAGCGCCAAGGGTACCGTCAGGGTCGCGGTGATGGCGAACAGATAGAACGCGTTGATATAGCCGATCATTGTCGCCTGGCGCAGGATTTCGTTGTTGAGGACGGCCAGCCCCGTTTGTGTGTTATGGGACCATCCGCCGACGACACTCGACATGTTGAAGAGTTCGTTAAACGGCGAGATCCAATCCCGCAGGTCTGAATAACTGCTGTGCATTCCGTGCGTGAGCACCAGAATACTGAACGATATGAACACAACGCTGCCAAAATGGCGCATCACGTTGAACAGTGCCGAGCCCTCCACCATGAGGCGGTCTTGCAAGGTGCAAAATGCCAACACCGCCATCGGAGTATAGCCCAAGCCAAACCCGAATCCCTGCATGACGTTCATCCAGAAGATGTCGAAATGTGTCATGTTCATATCGAGCTGCGCCATCGCGAAGCCCGATATGGCTTGGAATGTAAGCCCAAGGGCAAGGCACCCCCGGGGCCATCGGCGCGTCAACGGCACCACAATTAGAAAGCTCAACCAATTACCGATACCGCGCGACGTCAGTAGATACCCGATAATGCTTTCCGGATAGCCCGCCAGTTCCTTCATCATCGGCGGAAACATGACGAGCGGGGTATAGCTGAGCATTCCCATCAGAAGGGAGACGAATAATCCCATGACGAAATTTCGATCGACGAAAAGCGCGCGGTCGAAGAACGGCTTCTCATGAGTGAGCGTGTGAACCAGGTAGAGGTAGAAGGCGGTGATCGCGACCACTGTTTCGATGATGATCTCGGTCGAATCGAACCAATCGAGACGTTGGCCGCGATTGAGCATTAGAGTTGTCGCTCCGATGGCAATCGACAACATGGAGATACCGAAGACGTCGAGGCGCGGGTAGGAGCCGCGTTGGTGCTCGTCGAGCGATATCCAAGCGGTGATCGCGCCGATAAAGCCGAAGGGCACCATGGCGAAAAAAGCCCAGCGCCAGTTAATCGCCTCCGCTATTTCGCCACCGAAGACCGGGCCCAATACCGGGCCAAAAACCCCGCCGATGCCCCACATCATGAGGACCATCGCATGTAAATGCTTGGGGAAACTGGCCAATAACATGCCTTGGCCGAGCGGCTGTAAGGGCGCGCCGAAGACGCCTTGCAGGATTCGAAACAGGATCAGCGCTTCCAAGGAATTTGCCATGCCGCAGAGCGCTGTCGCGATGGTAAATCCGATAACCGTGCCAACCAGCAGATTGCGCCAGCCGAGGCGCGCCGCAAGCCAGCCCGTCATCGGTGTCGCGATGGCTGTTGCCACCAAATTAAAAGTAATGGTCCAGGCGATTTGATCCTGGGTGACCGAAAGCGTGCCCTTCATCTGCGGCAAGACGATGGAGATCACGGTGATCGACATGCCGTGCAGCAAGGTCGTCAGTTGGACCGTAAGGACCAAAAGCAACCGGCGGAAGGTGAGATACTCAAGCATAGAATAACAGACTTATGTCAAAATCGGTCCGGGCCCTAGCGCCTTCTGCGCAATCCACGACTTGCCGACACGGGGGAAAAGCTCGATCTTCCTATCCAAGCTCGATCCTCAACGGATTCTAGAGCAAAACAAAACATAGGGAGAGACGACCAATGGCATTTTACGAATTGCGGCAATACAAAGTGAAGCCCGGCAAGCTGGCCGAATGGATCAAGATCATGGAAGAGGAAATCATTCCCTTTCAAGTCTCCAAGGGCATGGTGATCTGCGGCAGCTTCGGCGGTGAAGAAGACGAGACGGTCTATGTTTGGTTGCGCCGCTTCGAGAGCGAAGAGCAACGCAAGGAGCTCTATGCGGCGGTCTACGAGACCGACTATTGGAAGAATGAGATGGGCCCGCGCGTGCCGGAATACCTCGACCGGGAGCAGAACGTGGTCACACGCATCATTCAGACCTCCAAGTCGACGGTGCAATAGCGCGAGCGTCGTAAGCGCGAGGTGTTGGCGATGGAGCCGAGAAATATGCTCGTCATTATGGCGGACGAGCACAATCCGAAGATGCTGGGCTCTGCCGGGCATCCCTTGGTAAAAACGCCGCACCTCGACGCTTTGGCCGCACGGGGCACGCGCTTTGATCGGGCTTATACCAATTGCCCGATCTGTGTCCCCGCCCGCGCCAGTTTCGCGACCGGTCGGTATGTCCATGATACCGGCTATTGGGACAATGCCATTGCCTATGACGGTCGCGTAAAAGGCTGGGGTCATCGTCTGCAGGATGCGGGTGTCCGGGTCGAATCCATCGGAAAACTCCACTACCGGTCCGAAGACGACCCGACCGGCCTGGATCGCCAGCACATACCGATGCACATCAAGGATGGCGTCGGCATGATCCACACGTCGGTGCGAAAGCAATTTCCGGATTTTAGCCCACCGCCGCCGAAGCCTGGCGGTGGTGCCGCCGGAATCGTTCTCGAGGCGGGCAAGGGAGAAAGCGAATATACCCGCTACGACCGAAAAGTCGCTGAGTTGGCCTGCGATTGGCTTCTCGAGCAGGCGGATTCGGACGAGCCTTGGGTCCTCTTCGTCAGTTTCGTGACGCCGCATTATCCTCTTCTGGCCCCTGACGAATTCTTCGACCTCTATTCGGTCGATGAGATGCCGATGCCGAAACTCGGCCATCAGACGGATTACGCCCATCATCCTTGGCTCGCCGATATCATGAAGGTCAATCTTGGCGCTGATGGCAGCACCAGAGCTCACAAGACGGCCTATGCGGCCTATCTGGGGCTGTGCAGTTTCATGGACGCCATGGTGGGCAAAGTCGTCAACACGCTAACGGATATTGGCGGTCTCGGCCGAACCCGGGTGATCTACGCCTCGGATCATGGCGAGAATGCCGGTGCGCGCGGGCAATGGGGTAAGTCCAACCATTATGAGGAAGCGAGCGGCATTCCAATGATCATCGCTGGTGCGGGCGTGCCGGTTGGCAAAATTTCTCACACACCGGTCTCATTAGTGGACGTGCATCCCAGCATCATCAATTGGACGATTGCGGAAGACCCGGACGCGGGTGAATTACCTGGTCGATGTCTGTT
>JABJCS010000851.1 GCA_018665505.1 Alphaproteobacteria bacterium | reverse complement strand
GCGGTGGTGACGCTGTCACCGTGGCCGCAGTCAATGATGTCAGCTTCCAAATCAAGCGCGGGGAGTGCTTCGGTCTCGTTGGCGAGAGCGGCAGTGGCAAGACGTCTGTGAGCAAGCTCGTCATGCGCGCGATAACGCCGGACGAAGGTGAGATCGTCTATAACGACCGGGGGACATCGGTCGATCTTATGAAGCTCAACGACCAGGAATTGATGGCTTTCCGGCGCAAAATTCAAATGGTGTTCCAGGACCCGTTCGGATCGTTGAATCCGCGCATGACTGTCTTTGACGTGATTCGCGAACCGTTGATTATTCACGAGTTTGGCGACGCGGCAAAACAGCGCGAGATCGTGCAGGAGTTGATGCGCCTGGTCGGCCTCGACCCGCGTTTTCTTAGCCGCTATCCGCATAGTTTTTCGGGCGGGCAGCGCCAGCGGATCGGCATCGCGCGCGCCTTGGCGTTGAAACCTGATTTGCTGATTTGCGACGAGCCCGTCTCCGCACTCGACGTGTCGATCCAGGCGCAGATCCTGAACCTGTTCAAGGACATGCAGAAGGAACTCGGCCTGACCTATTTGTTCATCTCGCACAATCTCGCGGTCGTGGACTATGTAGCGGACCGCATCGCTGTGATGTGCCGGGGACAAATTGTGGAAATCGCTCCGCGCGAAGCCTTGTTTAAAAACCCGGTCCATCACTATACGCGATCCCTGATGGCAGCGGTGCCTTATCCCGATCTCGATCGCAAACTCGATTTCGACGCGTTCGGCAGTGGTGGCATCTCCGATCCCACGGTCTGGCCGAAACCCTTTGCGTTCGACGGGCAGAACACTGTGCGCATGCATGATCTAGGAGAAGAGCATTTCGTCCTGGCCGATGCGCAAGCTTCGATGGAGACATATCGATGAGATTCGTTGGTGCCCTGTTGATCGCTCTGACCGTGCTTCCGGGGCATCTGGCGGCCTCGTCCCTAGTGGAAGTGCCATATCTATCCAACGACGTTCAGGCCGGGAAATTACCAGCGATCGCGGAACGCGTCCCCGCGCAAGTCGATGTCGTGAATTTGAAAGCGGCCGGTAAGGCGCCTGGCCGCTATGGTGGCAAGCTGCATCTCCTGATGGGGAAGCAAAAAGATACGAAGATGATGATGGTCTATGGGTATGCGCGCTTGATCGTGTACAATCATGACCTGGATTTCGTCCCTGATATCCTTGAGAGTTTCGACATCAAGGAAGAGCGCGAATTCACCTTACGGCTGCGCAAAGGTCACAAATGGTCCGATGGCTATCCCTTTACGGCGGAAGATTTTCGCTACTATTGGGAAGACATGGCAAACGACAAGTCGGTCTCGAAGAAAGGTCTGCCGTCCGCGTTGTTGGTGGAAGGGGAAGGGCCGACATTCGAAGTATTGGACGAGACCACCGTTCGCTACACTTGGAATAAACCCAATCCCAATTTCGTGGCATGGATCGCTCGGCCGCGGCCGTTACTGCTGTATCGCCCGGCGCACTTCCTGAAACAGTTCCACGCGAAATACTCCGATGAAGCCAAGCTGAACGCGATGGCAGCGAAGGAGAATAAGCAGAATTGGGAGCAAATTCACAGCGACCGCGACCGCTGGTATCGCATGGACAATCCTGACCGTCCGACCCTTCAGCCGTGGTACAATTCGGTGAAACCACCATCGGAACGCTTCGTCTTCAAGCGTAATCCCTATTATCACCGTGTCGATAAGAACGGTTTGCAGCTGCCTTATGTCGACGAGGTGATCATCAACCTTGGCGCCACCAATATGGTCCCGGCCCGGACGGGCTCCGGCGAGGCCGATTTGCAGGCGCGCTATTTGCGGTTCGATCACTTTACCTTCCTGAAGGAAAGTGAGGCGCGCTACGATTTCTCAGTGCGGCTGTGGAAGAAGGCGCGCGGATCGCAAATCGCATTGTTTCCGAATCTGAATGCGAAGGACGAAATTTGGCGCGATCTGTTCCGGGACATCCGCTTCCGCCGAGCCTTATCGATCGCGATTAACCGAGCGGAGATCAATCAGGTAATTTATTACGGATTGGCGAAGGAAAGTCAGGACACGGTTCTGCAAAAAAGCCCGCTCTATAAGGACGAATACCGGACGGCTTGGGCTGAGTTCGACTTGAAAAAAGCCAACGAATTGCTCGACGATATGGGGCTGACGGCGCGCGACGACGATGGCATTCGTTTGTTGCCGAACGGACAACCGATTGTCATCACGGTGGAGACGGCGGGCGAGAGCACAGAGCAGACCGATGTGTTGGAACTGGTGCGTGACGGCTGGCGTGCGGCAGGGGTCAAGCTGCTGTCGAAGCCGTCGCAGCGCGAAGTGTTCCGTCAGCGAATTTACTCTGGCGACACCATCATGTCGGTCTGGTCCGGCGTCTCGAATGGCATTCCGACTGCCTTGATGAGTCCCGATGAATTCACCCCCTCAAGCAAGCTGCAATTCCAATGGCCGCGTTGGGGGCATCACGTCCAATCCGGTGGCAAATCCGGCGAGGCGCCGCAATTGGAAGCAGCCCGGCGTCTGATCGAGTTGAACGACGCATGGGACGCGGAAACCGACCGGGAGGCCAAGGCCAAGATTTGGCATCAAATTCTGAAACTGCATGCGGACAACGTGTTCGTGATCGGGTTAGTGAACGCGGCCATGCAGCCCATCGTCATCAGCAATAAATTACACAACATTCCCGCCGAGGGCGTCTACAATTGGCACCCGGGGGCGTATTTCGGCATTTACCGTCCGGCGACATTTTGGTTCGCCGGAAAAGGCGGGAAGAAACAGTGAGCAAAGCTTTTACAACGAAGCATGATCGGATCGAGGTGGCACGTTAATGGTCAACTATCTCGTACGCCGCCTGTTTATCATGGTCCCGACTCTGCTCGCGATCAGTCTGATCGTGTTCCTGATCATCGAACTGCCGCCGGGCGATTATCTCGAGAGTTATATCTCCGAGCTACAGGCTCAGGGCGAGACGGTCGACCAAAAGCATATCGAATTCCTGCGCGAGCAATACGGCTTCGATAAGCCGGTCATGACGCGTTATTGGGAATGGGTCACCGGTATGGTGGTCGGCGATTTCGGGTTTTCGTTCGAATATCGATTGCCGGTGTCGGACGTGGTGGGCGACCGGTTGTTGTTGACCATCTTGGTCTCCATGGTGACGATCATCTTCACTTGGGTCATTGCCTTTCCGATTGGCCTCTATTCGGCGACACATCAGTACAGTTGGGGTGACTATGGCCTGACCTTCATCGGTCTGTTGGGTTTGGCGACGCCTAACTTCCTGTTGGCGCTGATCATGCTTTATTTCGCCAATGTAGTGTTCGGGACTTCCATCGGAGGATTGATGGATCCGGATTACATCGATCAGCCCTGGAGTTGGGATAAGGTCATGTCGGTGCTGGAGCATTTGTGGATTCCGGTCGTCGTCATTGGTACTTCCGGGACTGCGGGTATGATCCGCCGCTTGCGCGCCAATATGCTCGACGAATTGCAAAAACAATACGTGACGACCGCACGCGCCAAGGGGCTGCCACCCTTGCGGCTGCTGCTGAAATATCCGTTGCGCAACGCCATCAACTTCTTCATCGCCGATATCGGCAGCCTGTTGCCGAGCGTTATTTCCGGCGCCGAGTTGGTCGCGGTCGTATTGTCCTTACCGACGACGGGCCCCGTCCTGATCGCCGCACTGCAGAGCCAAGATATGTACCTCGCCGGATCGTTCCTGATGTTCCTCGCTTCGTTGACAGTGGTCGGTGTGCTGATCTCCGATATCCTGCTCGCGTGGATAGATCCTCGCATTCGATTGGCTGGGGGGGCGGCGAAATGAGCGACGATACCGGTAACGACCGGAAGCTTGACCATTACGTCTCCGAGGCGCCGTTTGATCCGCGCTCTATCGAGGCGCTATCGCCGGAGCAAGAACGCTATTACATGGCGTCGCAATGGCAGCTTATGTGGTGGAAATTTATTCGTCACCGTTTGGCGTTGATTTCCGGCGGGTTTCTGTTGCTGATGTATGGATCGATCCTGATCAGCGAGTTCTTGGCACCTTATAATCTACACTCTCGGAACATCAATGCGATCTACTCGCCGCCCCAATCCGTACACATGTTCCACGACGGCAGCTTCGTGGGACCTTTCGTCTACGGCACTCATTACAAGCTGAACCTGACCAATTTGCGGCGCGAATATACTGAAGACACCTCGAAGATTTATAAGATAAATTTCTTCTGTAAGGGGGACGAGTACAACTTCTGGGGGGTCGGCAAGGGCAGTTCGCATTTGTTTTGCGTAGAGGAAGGCGGCACGCTTTTCCTTTTGGGAACCGACCGGCTTGGCCGCGATATACTTTCGCGAATCATGTATGGCGCGCGGATTTCGCTCACCATCGGTCTTATCGGCATTATGATGAGTTTCGTGCTCGGTATGGTGATTGGCGGGGTCGCCGGATATTACGGCGGCGTTACCGACTTGATCGTGCAGCGGATGATCGAAATCTTACAATCCTTCCCGCAAATTCCACTGTGGATGGCGCTCTCCGCCGTCTTGCCGGTGACCTGGAGCCCGATTCTGATTTATTTTGGTATCACCATGATCTTGGCGATGCTCGATTGGACAGGGTTGGCGCGAGCGGTGCGCTCGAAGTTGCTGGCATTGCGCGAGGAGGATTATTGTCTGGCGGCGCAGCTGATGGGGGCGAAACCTAAGCGGATCATCGGACGGCATCTGATGCCCGGCTTCATGAGCCACTTGATCGCGTCGGCGACGCTGTCGATACCGACGATGATTTTGGGTGAGACCGCGCTATCCTTCCTCGGCCTCGGATTGCGGCCGCCGATCACCAGCTGGGGCGTATTGCTGAACGAAGCACAGAATATCAGTGTCGTAGCGCTTTATCCCTGGCTGATTCTACCGGTAGTGCCGGTTGTGCTCGTGATCCTCGCGTTCAGCTTCCTTGGTGACGGGCTTCGTGACGCTGCCGATCCATACAAATAATTAAGTGTTTGTCCGCAAAGTAGCCGTGTAGCGTTCGAAGTTTCGGTTGCAGATATCCTTCAAGACTGCCGGCATGTAAGAGTAATAGCGGCCCTTGTGGTGTTGCGCAGCCGCTTCAAATTTGCCGATTTTCTCGAACCTATCGAGCGCGGCGATGGTCATCTCAACCGATATCTCACATGCTGTTCGGCGTAAATCCGCGAGCGGCATGTTTTCATACAGCGGCACCGGCCTGCGGTCGACGATATCGCCGGTATCCAACGACCCCTCGATCTTGTGCAGGGTCATCTGCAATGCGTCGAAGTCGCGGTGATAGAGCGGCCAGAGATGGCAATCCAATCCGCGGTATCTTTCCGGGTCCCCGTTGTGGAAGTTGAGGCAGCTATTCGGGCAGATATCAAGAACGTCGTTGCCAAGCTTCCCCGTTCCGTAGACCAATATCACATCAGGTTTGATCTCTCGCATTGCGCTGAGTGCGTTCGGATCATTAAGATTTTCATAGAATTGTATCTCGGCGATATCCGCGAAGGACGGTGGCGTCCCATCATACCAGTAAGAGCTTTCTCTCACCTTTCGCGCTTCGTCCGAGGGATGATCGGTCGGAATGGGTGGTGGCGGGTCCCGTGTTTCGATCAAAACGCGTGCGATCGGAAACCGCTCTCCCAGCTTTTCCACGAAATAGCGACGCCGGACCGCTCCGGTTGTAAGGAGAACTATTCGCATTGTCTCTGCGCCCAGGGAAATGCCATGCCGAAATGCCGCAATTTTTGTTACTGACCCTTCCATTGATATGGCATAAGGTTACGAAAATCACGCGGTACGGAAGAATAAATTGAGCGCGACAGGCGCTCGCGGGCAAGCCTTAAAGGAAATTTCCAACGGTGCTGTATGACTGATCGTATGGATGGCGTCAGAGTACTGATATACAGCCACGACACGTTCGGGCTGGGTCACCTGCGTCGATGCCTTACGATCGCCCATGCCTTGGTCGAGAAATACAAGGGGCTCTCGGTACTGATTCTCTCGGGCTCGCCGATCATCGGTAGCTTCGATTTTCGCGCCCGGGTGGACTTCGTTCGTATTCCCGGTGTGATCAAACTCTACAACGGAGAATATACGTCGCTAGGGCTGCATATCGACCTGTCGGAGACCATGGCAATTCGAGCGTCGATCATCCGCCATACAGCGGAAATGTTCGCGCCGGACCTCTTCATCGTCGATAAGGAGCCGCTCGGCTTGAAAGGGGAGCTACAAGAAACGCTATCGATCATGAAGGCGCGTGGCACGACGTTGGTTCTCGGCCTGCGAGATGTCATGGACGAACCGACCCTATTGCGCCGCGAATGGAAATCCCGAAATTTACTCCCTGTTCTCGAAGAGATTTACGATGAGATCTGGGTCTACGGTCACGATAAATTTTGGGATCCACTGGCGGAGATGGATGTGGCCGCCTCCGTGCGGGAGAAAATGATCTATACCGGATATCTGCGCCGAACCGTCCCGCAGTCGACCAAATTGCCGCCCGTTGTTGATTTGGAACAGCCCTATCTGCTGGTGACTGCCGGTGGCGGCGGTGACGGTGATCAGATGATCGATTG
>JABJCS010000850.1 GCA_018665505.1 Alphaproteobacteria bacterium | reverse complement strand
CGCCGCTCCATGCAATGTGCCCCGACCACCAAGGGCGACCCAAACCACGATCTCGATGGAGTTGGCGGGAGCGAATTCGCCGGGATTGATGATGCCGACCTGTGGGACGTAAAGCGCTCCCGCAACGCCCGCCATCATTGCGGAGATGACGAAGACGAAGAGCTTATAATATTCTACCCTGTAGCCGAGGAAGCGCGTCCGGCTTTCCGCATCGCGGATTGCCACCAATACGCGCCCCAACTTTGACCGCACGATAAAGAGTGCGACCAGGTAACCACCCGCAAGCGCCACGGCGGAAGCCGTGAAGAGGGCCGCGCGCGTCGTCCCCTCCTGCAGATTGAAGCCGAGCAGTTCCTTGAAATCAGTCAGACCGTTGTTCCCACCGAAGCCCATATCATTGCGGAAGAAGGCGAGCAGCAGCGCAAATGTCATCGCCTGGGTGATAATCGAGAGATAGACGCCGGTCACCCGCGAGCGGAAAGCGAAGAATCCGAAGAGTAATGCCAATAGGCCCGGCACTAAGACCACCATCAGCATGGCGAAAGGGAAGATATCGAAGCCCGTCCAATACCAGGGAAGCTCCTTCCAATTTAGGAACACCATGAAGTCGGGCAGCTCCGGGTGTTTATAGACACCGCGATCACCGATCTGGCGCATCAGGTACATGCCCATGGCGTAGCCGCCGAGTGCGAAGAACGCGCCGTGACCGAGGCTCAGAATGCCGCAATATCCCCAGATCAAATCGACACTGATCGCGAGCAAGGCAAAACAGAGGTATTTGCCAACCAGCGCCACGACGTAAGTGGGCACATGGAAGGCTGACTCCACGGGGACCACCAGATTCAAAATAGGCACGGCGACGCCAAGGATGGCGAGCACCGCCAGCATTATCCGCCCACCCATCGGGGCCTTTAGCAGGAATGGTAACAATATGCCCCGGTGTTCCATCTCAACTCTCCGCCACGCGGCCTTTGAGGGCGAAGAGACCTCGCGGGCGTTTTTGGATAAACAGAATGACGGCGACGAGGACGAATATCTTGCCGAGGACCGCGCCCGCGTATGGCTCCAAGAACTTGTTTGCGATGCCGAGCGACATCGCGCCGACCAGCGTGCCCCACAAATTGCCAACACCGCCGAAGACAACGACGAGGAACGAGTCGATGATATAGGCCTGACCCAGGTTCGGGCTTACGTTGTCGACCTGGCTCAACGCGACGCCTGCGATCCCGGCGATGCCCGATCCGAGGCCGAAGGTCATGGCATCGACCCAGCCGGTCCGAATACCCATGGCGCTGGCCATCGGTCGGTTTTGCGTCACGGCGCGCATCTGTAGGCCGAACCAAGTCTTACGCAGAACCAGTAAGAGCATCAACAGCACACCGAGCGAAAAGAAGATGATGGCGACCCGGTTATAGGTCAGTGTGATGCCGCTCGCGGTCTCGAAAGCGCCCTGCATCCAACTCGGCGAGCCGACCTCGCGGTTGGTGGGGCCGAAGATGCTACGGACCAGTTGCTGCAGGATCAGGCTAATGCCCCAGGTCGCAAGTAAGGTTTCGAGTGGGCGCCCGTAGAGAAACTGGATAACTCCCCGCTCAATAGCGACGCCGACCAATCCCGCGACAAGAAAAGCGGCAGGTATGGCAGCAAACAGCGAGAGGTCGAATAGATGCGGCGCATAGGCCCGGAATATCTCTTGCACGACAAAGGTCGTGTATGCGCCGAGCATCACCATTTCGCCATGCGCCATATTGATGACGCCCATCACACCAAATGTGATCGCGAGACCAATCGCGGCGAGAAGCAGAACCGAGCCGAGGCTGATGCCTTGAAACAGACTTTCCACTGTCGCCCAAAATGCCGCCGATCGTTCAACCTCATCGAGGACAGCTTGCGCGGCGGCGCGGACGTTTACATTCGCCTCGGCGAATGTTCCGTCGTCGCGTTTTAGCAGCAGACCTTTTAACAGACCGCCGATATCAAGTCCGCCGAATTCGGCCAGGGTATTGATGGCGGCGAGCCGCGTGGCAGGCTCCTTCGCGTGAGCAAGCTCCGCCGACGCAATGGCGCGACTCAAATGCGCTTTTACATCGTCATTCGGCTCCGATTGCAGTGCCGCCCTGAGTGGAGCGATCATCGCGGCAGGCCGTGATTTGAATACTGCATCAGCGGCGGCAATGCGCCGGGCAGGGTCTTTGTGCCGGAGGCTGAGTGAGCCGATAGACCCCTTCAATTGCTGGCGTAGCCGATTGTTGATGCGGACCTTCTTGAGCGCGCCCTTTGTAACGGTGGCGATCTTCTCTTGGGTCAGCGGCGCGGTGATCTCGAACTTCTTGCCGGCCTTTACCGCAATCACGACCCGGTTGTCCGACTTGCGTGTAAAGAGACGCCGTTCGAGCATTGCCTCGAGCACTGCTAATGCCCGATGGTCGCCAGTGGCCGCAAGGGCCTCCACGGCTTTCGCTTTCTGGGAGAAGCTCTTAGCGCCTAGATCCGCGACGAGAGCCGTAAGCGATCTCTCATCCATTTCCGCAGCGGCCGCCGTCGAGACGAACAAGAGCAGGAACAGGCAATACACATATCTGACCATCACTATGGGTTCACCAGACTAAGAAATTATTGTTATCGTTGACGGGCCGGGGGAGTTCCCCAGGCCTTTCTTGGTGAAAGGTTCCGGGGCCCCATTCAATTGCCCGATTAGTTGGTTAGGTAGGCGGGTTTGGTGCAGTTGCCGCAGACCCAGGGATAGGTCCAATCAGCTGTCAGTTTTTTGCTTTCCGGGATGAAATCACTCCAGGCGTCGCCCTTCACGAGACCGTCAGTGCTCCAGACCGTATCGAACTGACCGTCCGCCTGTACTTCACCGATCAGGACCGGCTTTGAGAGGT
>JABJCS010000849.1 GCA_018665505.1 Alphaproteobacteria bacterium | reverse complement strand
CTCGCAGACATCGGGGTCTACTCTCCGGCCAGCTTCCTTCTGCGGGATCTATGGCTACAAGCCGACATTCGGATCGATATCCTGTGTGGGGGTGAGCGCGATCTCCCGCAAGCTCGACCATGTCGGACCCCTGGCGCGCAGCCTCGAGGATTTGGCGCTGCTGAGCGACGTATTGATGGTCTACGACCCCCGCGACGAAGAGATGCGGGGAAATCCGAATTTTAATTTGCAGGATGCCGTGGCGCGGCCATTAGACGGCGCGCCGCGTATTGGCTTCGCGCGCACTCCAGCGTGGCATGAAGGTGACCCGGAGACATTCAAAACCTTCGAGGCATTTGTCCGCAAGCTCGGAGGAACTGTCGAAGAAGTGGAGCTTCCGGAAAGCTTTGGTGATTTGCTTAGTCATCACGACAAGATCATGGGTGCGGGCGTCGCGTATTATTTTGGCGACGAGGTGGATCAAAAACCGTCACGCATGGAGCAGATGACCCTCGATAGGATTGCGCTTGGCAAGGAAGTCACGGCCTACGAATACATGCGGGCGTTGGACGCTGTGGATGGTATTCGAGATGACGTATACGAAGCCATGCGCGATTATGACGCGCTCATCGTTCCACCCGCGACGGGTGAGGCGCCGATCGGCTTTAAGACGACCGGGAGCCCGGTCTTCCAAGCACCATGGACGCTGCTCGGGATGCCGGGACTGTGTCTGCCAATGCTCAAAGGTCCGGCGGGGATGCCTTTTGGCATCCAGTTGATGGCCCGCAAGGGTGATGACGCGCATCTGTTCCGTGTCGCCAAATGGGTAGAAACGAAAGCGGGAGCAGCCGCATGAGCGACTTGCGGACGGACCAGCAGCGCCTTTGGGACGCGCATATGGAAATGGCGGTATTTGGGGCGACACCGAAGGGTGGCATGGGGCGTCTCGCGTTAACCGACGACGACAAGAAGGCGCGTGACTTGTTCGTTCAATGGTCGAAGGAAGCAGGGTGTGAAGTGCGCGTCGATGCCGTCGGCAATATCTTTGCGCGGCGGGCGGGAACCAATGAAACCGCGGCTCCGGTAATGACGGGCAGCCATTTGGACACGCAACCGCTTGGCGGTCGGTTCGATGGTATTTTGGGCGTGCTGTCGGGATTGGAGATCGTGCGGACGCTCAACGATGCGGGCGTCCAACATGAGCGACCCATCGACGTCGTATGTTGGACTGATGAAGAAGGTTCCCGCTTCGGTGCGGGCTGTGTCGGCTCGAATGCGTTTATCGGTAAACGTAGCGTCGCTGACACGCTGTCGATGGCGGATGCAGACGGAAACTCCATCGGTGACGAATTACAGCGGATTGGCTACGCGGGACCGGAGACGGTCGGTGGATTCGAGATCGACAGCTTTTTCGAAATTCACATTGAACAAGGCCCGATCCTGGAGAAGGAGGGCCTGCAGATCGGTGCCGTCGAGGGTGCGCAGGCGTCGACGGGTTACATGGTGACGGTGACCGGAGAGGAGGGGCACGCAGGTACCTTGCCGATGGTACTGCGTAAGGACGCGATGCATGGTGCGGCGCGGATGATCGATGCGGTCGACAATGCTGCCTTCGCGTTCGATCCGCATCCAGTGATTACCGTTGGGCACCTGCGTGTGCGACCAAATTCGCGGAACACCATTCCGGGTCAAGTAATTTTCTCCATCGATAGCCGTCATCCCGATAACGATACCCTGGCAGCGGCAGGGCAGGCGATGAAATCGGCATGCGAGGTGATTGCCAAGGAACGCGGTCTCGGACTCGACATCCAACAGACCAGCCATCGCGATGCCGTAACCTTCGATCCCGCCTGCGTCCAAGCGGTGCGGGATGCGTCCGACGCGCTTGGTTTTCCTTGCATGGATATCTTTTCGGGTGCCGGCCACGATGCCATCAATCTTTCGCATGTCTGCCCATCCGGCATGATCTTCATCCCGTGTGAAGATGGTATTAGCCACAACGAGTTGGAAAACGCGCGGCCGGAAGATCTGGCTGCCGGAACCGATGTGTTGATGCATACACTCCTGCACCGTGCGGGCCGCGTCTAAGGAGTAGGCATATGGCTGATATTCAAACGGATTTCGTGCCGGGAGATCCCCGTATCGCATACGATCATTCGGGGACGGGGGACGTCGTATTGTTTCTGCACGGGATCGGTGGCAATCGGACGAATTGGCATGATCAATTGCCGGCTTTTGCGGAAAAGTTTCACGCCGTCGCTTGGGATGCCCGTGGATACGGCCTGTCAGACGACTATAGCGGCCCGCTCGATTTTGGCGATTTCGCCAAAGATATTCTACGTCTCCTCGATCATTTGAGCGTTCGGACCGCACATATTGTAGGTCTTTCAATGGGGGGGAGGATTGCGTTAGATTTCATGGCTCGGTCTCCGGATCGCGTCAAAACGCTCACTCTGTCTGGTACCCGCGCCAGCTTTACCCAAAGGACACCGGAAGATCGTGAGGAATTCGTGCGGCTCCGCAAAAAGCCGCTGGTGGAAGAGGGCAAAGAGCCGAGAGATATAGCGCCTATTGTTGCGCGAACTCTGATGGGTGCTCGCTCGACCGAAGCCCATTTCCAGCAATTGGTCGACAGCATCTCAATACTCCATAAAGAGAGTTATATTAAAACAATTGAAGCCTCGACCTATTACGACAGGTCGGCGGCATTGGATGATATTCGTGTCCCAACCCTGTTACTATATGGTGGTGACGACCGACTGAACCGACCGGAACTGGGGCGCGAAATCGCGACAAAAATAGCGGGTGCGCATTTCGTGGAAATCCCCGACGCAGGGCATCTCTGTAATATTGAGGCACCGGCAGAGTTCAACGACGCTGTTCTGAGTTTCCTGACGGGGAGCGCCGCCTAAGAAGTGGCCGGTTTCGGCGTATAGGGCGGTTTCCCGAGGTCCTCGTCGGCTCCTTCCGCGCAGTCGTGTATGTCCAACCCTCTAATGGGGCTCTGCTGTGCCTGCGCGGGCCAGACCGTTCCCGCGAGGATGAGGATCACTGCAATCAGTTTGAGCATGACATCTTCTCGTCTTGGCATCCGACAGTATAACAAACATTCCTTACGTATCGAAGTGCAATTTGATGTGTACCTGAGCTTTCCATCGATTATAGTCCCCAGAAAATTGTCTTAATATCCTCGCTTGGGAGAATGAAAATGGCGGATACAGTCGAAGCGTCGCACATCTTGGTCATGTACAAGGGCGCGCAAAGTGCTGGTGCGGACCGCACGAAAGAAGAGGCTTTGGAGCGAATCCAGATGGTCGCAGCGGAATTGGTCAATGGCCTCGAATTCGCCGATTTAGCGGCTGAATATTCCGAATGCCCGTCCGCGCAAGACGGCGGCAGCCTCGGTGCATTCGGGCGTGGCGACATGGTGCCGGAATTCGACGAAGCAGTCTTTGACCTTGAGGTCGGTGACTCTAGCGGTGTCATCGAAACCGCGTTTGGATATCATCTGATTCAGCGAACCGCATAATCCCGGCCGCCGGTCGGACGGTCAACACCATCGCAAGCCGGTTGGCCGCGAATTATCGCTATATCGTCCTGTGGGCGTCGATGTTGGCGTTGCTGATCGGCAGCGGTAGCATCTTCGTGCTCGTGGTGGTTCTCAAACCCATTGCGGCCGAGTTCGATTGGCCGCGCTCAATCCCGTCCATCGCATATGCCGTTCAATTTTTGTGTGCCGGAGTTGGCGCGATTGTCATGGGCTTATGGTTCGATCGCTCCGGAATTGGTCCGCTAATCCTGTTGGGTGCGGTGATGATGGGTCTCGGTGCCTTCGTGGTCAGCGGTATGTCGACGCAGTGGGAATTCCTGGTGGCATACGGGCTGCTCTTCGGGTTTCTCGGGCAGGCGACATTGTTCTCTCCCTTGATGGCCAATATCGTCAATTTATTCGAACGGCGACGCGGATTTGCTGCCGGTGTGGTCGCTTCCGGGCAGGCATTTGCAGGCACCTTTTGGCCACCTGTCGTGCGTTATTTTAACGACGACGTGGGATGGCGAGAGACGTATTTTTATTTTGGCGTGTTTACGCTTTGTACGATGTTGCCGATTAGCCTGGTTTTTCTTTGGCAAAAGAAATTCATTGGGGAGCGTCGATTAATCCCAGCCGCAGCCAACGCCCCCCAAGTTGACGATCAGATGGACGATTTTACCCGAAACGGTGGTGTTGCAGCCTCCATATGGATGGTGACCTTATCCATCGGTATCGTCGGTTGCTGTGTCGCGATGGCGCTTCCTTTGGCGCATATCGTCTCGCATATGACCGATATCGGTCATCCGGCGGCGCGTGCGGCAGAAGTCTTGGCACTGGCGTTGTTGGTGGCGGGGGTAACGCGGCTCACGATCATGGGTTATGTCTCGGACCGGCTCGGAAGCCTGCCGACTCTCTTTCTTTTCTCCTGTATTCAGACGTCGATGGTGGGCGTGTTTGTGATCGTCGACAATTTAATTGGACTCTATTTGATTGGGATTATTTTCGGTATCGGGTATGGGGGAATATTGCCCCTTTACCCCGTTGTCATTCGAGATCATCTGTCCAGTGTCGGGATCGGGCGACGTACAGCCGTAGTGATTTTCTTTGGTGGGATCGGCATGGCGCTTGGCGGTTGGTTCGGCGGATTCTTGTTTGATTTGAGTGGTAGTTATGTTCTTGCTTTTATGCTCGGTGCGGGTGCGAATGGGATCAATCTCGTCATTGTCGGCATGTTGCTCCTGCGGTTGCGGAGTGTCCGCGCCGCGCTAATCTAGTCATAAGCAAATAACCTTCGGAGGGTGTGCGATGTTTAAGCTTTGGGGCCGCAAAGACGGCTCGAACGTGATCAAGGTGACGTGGTGTCTTGGTGAAATTGGTGTTGACTATGAACGCGTCGATTGGGGCGGAGAATTCGGGGGCAACGACGACCCGGAATACCGCGCGAAGAATCCCAACGGTCGCCTGCCGACACTAGAAGAAGAAAACGGCTTCACGCTCTGGGAATCTGGCGCGGTGACGCGCTATCTCTGCGCGAAATACAGCATGGGAGACCTCTATCCGGAGGATCTGCAAGCCCGTGCGGCGGCGGATAAGTGGATGGATTGGAGCTCGATCAATTT
>JABJCS010000848.1 GCA_018665505.1 Alphaproteobacteria bacterium | reverse complement strand
ATCCCGCCCGATCCCTAATCCGGCATCTTGATTCCGGTCGAGGCGCAGGACGTCCGCACCGAGATCGCTCATGAGGCTGCAGCACAACGGCGCCGGCCCGATACCCGCCAGTTCCAAAATCTTCAGGCCCGCGAGCGGCCCACCTTTTCCGTTGCCCGTGCTCATGTCAATTCATCCTCTAGTTTATGACTGTTTGAAAGCTTGATGTAATGTAGCATCCGGACGCCGCACCGCCAGCAGCGGCGGCATGTTCCCGGCCGGGAGATTCAATGTTCCTTTTCAACCCACGCCGATATATTCAGCGACTTTAACGTTGTGACCGACAGAAGAGACCAAGTTACACGGGAAGCCCAAATGGAGATTCTATCTATTGCTCGAAAGCGGAAGTGGCTAATTTTGAGCCTCGTCATCGCGGCCGGGTTGATCGGGACCGGAGCCGGTATGATCGACAGTCGGTTTGGCCTGACCCATGATTTTGGTCAGCGTTTGCAAATTGCTTCCAAAATCTTTCTCACACCCGAATCCCTCGCCAACCGTAGCCGTGGTTCAGGGAATCTCTACATGCTCGACGATTGCACATGTCGCCGAATCGGCTGGAAATGTCCGTGCTCCGCGCTCGCAGGAGCGGAGGGGCCGGCGCGGAGATTGTTGGTTGATCTAAAGAGCCATCCCAATCCCGTCCGTTTCGGACCAACAGAAAACTTTCGCAAACGACTGTTGTCGGCCACCGGATACGATCGGATCACGCCACATGAGAAACGATTTATAGAGGGGCGTCGCGAAACCTATCTAGGCGGCGATCTGAGAGAAATTTTTTTTCGTTACGAGCGACCCCAAATGGCCGTGAGAGGGCTTTTTCTGACGCATACAGAAAAGCGCCGGCGATCTCTATTTCTGCATACACCGGCCAGTTGGACCATCGCTGAAACGCCGCTCGGTATCGGCAATCCATTGTATCTTCGGAGTGTCGCTAAAACGATATTTGAGGCCGGCCACGATGTCGTCACGCTAGATCATGGGTCGAACGGACATATCGAAACGGCGTACAATGGGTATTCTGTGGTCACCGCTGGTGTTCAAACATATGGACTGTGGGCGCGCAGCACTTGCGACGCAATTAAGAAACTCGAATCCGAAGGGCGACAATACGACAAAATAGCAGTGTACGGGCTTTCTCGCGGGAACCGTACGGTGTTGTACATTCGCGGCCTGTGCGAAGAGATCGATTTCGCATTCGGTGACGACACTTGGAGTCACCATGGATATGTGAACGACTATTGGCGCTCTTCGAATTCACTGATCCATGCCAGCAAATACGGCGCTCTCTTCCACCATGCCGAAGCGTTTATCGGTCATGCAACGGCCCACGACCTCGCACAAGCCGCCGCGAACAAAGAATCCAAATTGATTCTCTTTATGAAACATTCTGAATTCCGGCGGGTTGAAGTCAGTCTGCAAAAGAGCTTCAAAATCATAGATGGCCTCGATGAAGAGGCGGCAATTCATATCGTCGAAAAACGCCGAACACTTCATGAACCGGAAAACGAAGCAATAGTTGAATTCCTCAAAGGCGACACCTCGCAAATGAGATCGTGGTCCCTCATTCCAAAAGTAGACCTCCAGCAATGAGCAGATTTGCCTCCTGGGTTCTCTGCGCCCTGATTTTACCACTTGCCGTCGGCGCAATCGCGTATGGGATCATGGTTGTATCACCGCGGGATACGCTCGACCGGACAGTGGATAAATTCATCTCCCGGCCGCTTTTGTCTGAGAAACCAAGATCATTCGAGAGCGAGTTCCTCGATGGTATTCGCAAGGGTATTCGCGACAATCCAATCGGAGAAATTCAAAGATCCACCCAGCGAATTAGGCCAAATTCGCCGCAAAGATTCGGCGAGTTGCTCGATAAAGCGTACGGTTATTCGGCCCTTGGACCTGAGGTTAGAACCGAAGAAATTTACCACCAACAAGCATTCGAGCATTTCGAACTGACGATTCTCCGAAACGTTTTTGCGATAGGTGAAACGGAAATCTCTTGGGATACACATCACTACCGTAAATCAGGCAGCGAAACCGCCCCGGGTTCGCCGAAGCGAGCCGTATTATTTCTTCCCGGCGCCAAAGCGGAAATGGGCGCCATGATCGACCGTCGGCAAAACGACTTCATGAATTTATTGCCGGCTCGAACAATGGCCCATGCAGACATTTGGATTGTCGAACCGATCTCCGATCTCTGGTCCGCGGCCGATGCGAACGCAAAATTGACACTCCTCGGCCGCCAATTGGATGGCATTCGTGCGCGAGCAACTTGTGAAATAGCCCGCAAATTGTCGCAGCGTTACCCGGACGGCGTATATCTACACGGTGTACGCGACGGAGCGAGGATTGCCGAGATCGTCAATGTTCTTTGCAAGGTACCCTTCACGCTCGTCATCATCGATGCTCTGCCTGTTCCTCTTGAATTTCATCTGGCACAAAGATTTTTGAACCTAAACATTAATCAAATTGGAATGTTACAGACCGTTGGCCCCTTCTGGGGATTGCATTCTTGGCAGGACTTCGTCGCTGGCGCGAGGAATCCCACGCTCTATTTCCTCACCGAAAGCGACCTGAATGTCTCCCGTACATGGTTGCGTGCGACGAACTCCAAAGATCGATATGCCAATATCACATTTCTGCGAAAGTCTGCGGATTTCGGAAATGCCGAATTTGCTCATATCGGTCGGATGTTCTCGGGCACACTGACGAATTCAAATACGGCGCAGAAAGACAAAAACTAAATGTTATCCGACCGTCGCAGCATACTCCGGCGGATAGCGGCCAAAACCAATGAAGAGATAGGGCTGGGTTAATCAAATCGGCGATATCTTGGATAAAAGCCGTTGACGGTGCCATCAACGCATTGCCAAACCGTTCCTTCGAGCGCGCCTATGACCGCGCAAAAAAATCGACGCTTCACGCAATGAGCGGCAGGGTGAAGAAAAATGTACTACCCGCATTCTCGTTAGATGAAAAATCTATCCCGCCACCATGATTTTCGATGATCGACTTCGAAATATTCAAACCAAGACCAGTTCCACCTTTCGCCCGTGCATCCGATGAATCTGCTTGAGTGAATTTTTCGAAGATATGATCGCGCAGTTCCTCGGCGATACCGACGCCTCGATCTCGAATAGAAACCGTCGCAATCCCATTTTCGCGGGACACCGAAATCGTGACCTCACTTCCGCTGGGCGAAAATTTTGCGGCATTCGACAACAAATTCGAGACGACCTGGACCAATCGATCGGCGTCACCATAAACGGTGGCCTCTGGAATTATCGTGCCGAGAATAAAGTCGACATCAAATTCTTCGGCATACCCCTTGTTTGTCTCCACGGCTTCTTTGACCAAATTCGACAAATTTACGGTTTGGAAATTGAACTCCATACTTCCCGATTCGATTTTCTCCATATCCAAAATGTCGTTCACCAGCGCGATCAGACGGTTCGTATTGCGATTGGCAATATTCAACATCCCAATCGCGTTTTCCGGGATCGCACCGAGAGCCCCTTCGACCATCAACGATAGCGAACCCTTGATCGACGTCAGGGGGGTTCGCAATTCATGACTGGCAACGGCCAAGAATTCGGATTTCGCGGCATTCGCCTGTTCGGCATCTTCCTTTGCCTTGAGTAAAATCGCTTCCGACCGTTTGCGTTCTTCGAGTTCGGTTTGCAATCGTGTGTTGATGATGGCGCAGCGCGCGAAAAACACCAAAACGACGCCAACGGCAGATATCAGAAATGCAACGGCGTACCGAAATGCTTGGATATCGGAAAGCGCAGCTAAAGTATCTTCGTCCGCGGTACCGATGACTGCTACGATTGGGAAGTCGCCTACCTTGCGGTAAGCCCATAACCGCGTAACGCCATCGACAACGCTTAATTGGCGATAACTTCCGGTCGCGCTTTGTGGCAATCTCTCCCACAGTTGGGATTGCGGAACCGCCTTTCCAATGCCTTCGAAACCGTTTTGCGATTGCCGAATTCGGATCGTTTTATCCAGCCCAACGATAGTCACGGAACTGTTGTCACCAAGACGCATACTTTCAAAAAAGTTAAGCAGTTGCGGCACCTTGATCGCGGCAAAGAGCAACCCGTCGAACTCACCGGCGGCATTTGTGATCCGGCGGACAAGCCGCACGGTCATCAGCCCCGTGTCGCGTCCTGTTCGGGCTGTGGAAATATAAACAGAATCGGATTGGTTCGATTTTTGAAATTTGTAGTAAGCCCGGTCCCGCGCATGGATACCGGGACGGATCTTCTTCTCTTCCCTTCCCGTCGAAATGAAGATGGGCGAGCCTGCCGCATCCATAATTGTCACATGGGACAGAATCGTCGAGCTAGGCGGCACCGCAGTCATATACTCGCGAACGGAATTCAAGGATCTATCATGTCGGAACAGACGCCGCACCGTCTTGATATAATCATCGGCATACTGAAATGTGGTGCCTGCATGACGTTCAAAGAACTCCACCAACCTGTCGGAATGAAGTGTCGCAGACTGGAGGGCATCCCGCTTCTCACGCTCTGTGATCGTATATGTCGCGGTCCAGGTAACAGCCAATAGAATTACCAGAGCGACGAATAGATACCCGAGTCCCGTAGGTTTTGAGATAGGATCGGATTGCTCTTCCAGCGACGAATGTACCATGTGCAATTTCAATACGCTGGACCGGTTGGAAGATTAAGGTGCGGCTTAGTCAAATCTACAGAGGATTTCTATTTCCGAAACAGGATGTGCATCAAGGAATCGGCGCATGCCACTTTCGCCACGCATACTATATGAAACTTAAATTCCATAGAGGAAAATCATCTTCAAAATTTCGATAGCGCAACACAAATCGAGGCGTCAGGCGCTTAGACAATTCAAAAAGGCATTCTTAGATGACAACCGATGCACTATGGCGACTGAGCGCGACGGAGGTTGTTGCCGCGCTTCGAACCGGCGAACTTCAGCCAAAGGAGGTCATCCAAGTTGCAATAGCCCGCATCGAAAGCACCGATGGCGTCGTGAATGCCCTGCCGATACGCTGCTTCGAGCACGCGTTGGACCAAGCCCAGAGTTTTTCTCCCTCGAGTGATCCGCGTCATCTCGCGGGTTTGCCCATTGCCGTAAAAGACTACAACGATATCGGCGGCGTGCGGACGACTTATGGCTCTCCCATATATGCGGAGAATGTCCCGGCGAATTCCGATGCAACCGTGGCCATATTGGAAAGCCGCGGTGCCATTCCTATCGCCAAATCTAACGTCCCCGAATGGGCGGGAGGCCACACGTTCAATCCGGTTAACGGACTGACCCGAAACCCCTGGAATACGGGGCGAAGTGCCGGTGGATCTTCGGGCGGATCCGGAGCAGCTCTGGCCAGCGGCCAAATCTGGCTCGCGACCGGAAACGATCTTGGTGGAAGTCTTCGTACTCCGGCTGGTTTCAATGGTGTCGTCGGTCTCCGCCCCGGGCCCGGCGTCGTGCCGCGCGGCAAACGGCTACAAGCTTTCGATACGCTTTGGGTGGAAGGGCCGATGGCACGTAATGTCGCCGATGTCGCTCTGATGCTGGACGCGGGTGCCGGCCACCACCCGGACGACCCATTCTCTTTCGATGCACCGTCCTCTTTCGTTGCCGCGCTCGAGGGGCCCGGTAAACCGGCGCGGGTGGCCTTTAGCCCGGATCTTGGTGTCGTTCCAATGTCACGAGAAGTCCGGGAGGTCGCGGACAAGGCCGTTCAACAACTGACCGGTGCCGGGGTGGACGTCACATCCGACATTCCTGATTTTTCAGGCGCGCTTGATGGGTTCCAGACCCTACGAGCTGTCCTGTTAGGCACCATGATGGGCGAGTTGCTGGAGAGCGAGCGAGACCGGATCACCGAAGACATCGTCGGCAATGTCGAACGCGGGTTCGACGTCACACCGGAAAAACTATTCGCCGCTGAGAGGCTTCGATGGACACTCTATCATCGTATGACCGCGTTCTTCGAAACCCATGACCTGTTGATTTGCCCATCTGCCTCAATACCGGCTTTCCCCGTGGATTTACGCTACGTCACGGAAATCGACGGACAGGCATGTGAAACCTATATCGATTGGTTCGCAATCACCTTCGCCCTCACGATGACGTCTTGCCCCGTCATCAGCATTCCCTGCGGATTTACTGAGGACGGCCTGCCCATCGGCCTTCAAGTCGTCGGCAAGCCACGCGGCGAGGCGGCATTGTTGCAAGCCGCGCATTGGATAGAAGAATTATTCGCCATCGCCCCGATGCTGCCGATCGACCCGAGGCCGTCGCCCACGGCCTAACGCACCGGATAGGAACAGCTGAAAATCTGATTGATCGTCTCGCCGTCCGGCGACAACGGCAGCAAAAGTTTTAGGGGCTGTCCCAGATAACTAGCCCATATTTGTT
>JABJCS010000847.1 GCA_018665505.1 Alphaproteobacteria bacterium | reverse complement strand
TGCCGAGGTCCTCGTCTTCTAGTTCGACGATATCACCGCGTGCCTGATATTGCGGATCCTCGAATATTTGCGCGATGTCATAAGCTGGGCCAATCGCAGCCTCGGCCTTCTCGAATTCTTCGAGGACCTCCTTCTGGTCGCGCTGCTTGATCCAATCGGCAACCATGCCGTCGACCTCGTCGATATGCTCAACCCGGCCTTGTGGCGTCTGGAATCGGGGATCGTCGGCCACCCCCTCGCCACCGCAAAGGGTCAACACGCGTCTCACGATGGAGGGTGAATTGGTCGAAATGGCAACCCACTTACCGTCGCGCGTCTCATAAGTATTGCGGGGCGCATTATTTTCCGAGCGGTTACCCATGCGTTCCTGAATGACGCCCAACTGATCGAACGCCATCGCCTGCGGCCCCAGCACCTGGAAAATAGGTTCGTAGATACTGAGGTCGATGAACTGCCCCTCGCCACTGCCTTGGGCATCGCGATGGTAAAGCGCAAACATGGTGGCGAACGTTCCGTAAGAAGCGGCGATCCCATCCGCGAGGCCGAAATTCGGCAAGGTCGGCGGACCGTCCTTCTCGCCGGTCATATTGGCGAAACCGCTGAAGACTTCAGCGATCGTGCCGAAGCCCGGGCGATGACGGTAAGGTCCGGTCTGCCCGAATCCCGTCACCCGCACCATGACCAGACGCGGATTGATCGCTTTCAGGTCTTCCCAACCAAGACCCCACTTCTCCATCGTGCCGGTTCGGAAATTTTCGATCAGCACATCTGCCGACTTTATCAGTTCCTTGAAAAGTTCTTGGCCCCTCTCCGTGCTAAAATTCAACGTCACACCACGCTTATTGCGATTGGCCATCTTATACCACAGCCCAACCCCGTCCTTTTGGTGTCCCGTTACCCGCAAGACGTCACCACGTGGATGTTCGACTTTTATGACATCGGCTCCGAAATCTCCAAGTAACATACCAATAGTCGGTCCCGCTATTACTGTAGCCGCATCAATAACACGGATACCATTTAAAGATTTTTTACTTGTCATTTACAGTTAAACTCCAAATAATCCGGCGGGTCGAGTAACAACACGCCATATTTCATTAATGTTATAATTAAGAGGTCGCGCCGGATTGTCGACCGGTGTGATGACAATGGAGGGGATTTTATCAATGCTGGATTTCAAGCAACGCACGATCATGGTCACGGGAGCGGCCGGAAACCTCGGCCGCGCGGTCGCATCAGCCTTCCGAATGCAAGGTGCAAACCTGGTACTCCTCGACATCAATGCGGGGACCTTGGAAGAGGCCTATCCGGGGGACGACGAACATTTCTTCAAATGTGAAGTCGACCTGATGAATCAATCCGAGGTTTCCGAAGCGGTAGAGGCAGCACGGGAGCGGTTCGGGTCAATCGATGTTCTCGCGGCATTGGCGGGCGGTTTCCACATGGGGGAGCCGGTTCACGAATTATCCGTCGGGAAATGGGATTTGATGGTCGAGCTGAATGCAGAGACCCTGATCAATACGGCGCAGGCGATCATCCCTGGCATGATCGAAAACGGCGCCGGAAAAATAGTCACCATCGGCGCAAACGTGGCCCGGCAAGGCATGGCAGATATGAGCGCTTATATTGTCGCGAAAAGCGCCGTTATGCGCCTTTCGGAAAGCATGTCGGCAGAGCTGCGCGGCAAGGGCATCAACGTAAATTGCGTGATGCCAAGCATCATCGACACGCCGGAAAACCGCGCCGGCATGCCGGATACCGATCCCGCCAATTGGGTCTCACCCGAGAAATTGGCGAACGTGATCCTGTTCCTCTGTTCCGAAGAAGCGAGCGCAGTACACGGCGCGTGCGTGCCGGTCGTTGGACTTTCTTAGAGGCAATTTGTATCTGGCACCGCTCGGGTTAAATAATTGTTCATGGATACGCGCATTCTATCGAATAGCCTTGGCGTCGAAATTTCGGGTATCGAGGCGAACCAGCCGCTCTCGCCAGAGGCGATAGCGGAAATATTCGACCTGTTTCTAAAGCATCACCTTGTCGTCCTGCGCGGCCAATCAATCGACATGGATCAGTTAGGCGCTTTCGCCCGGCAATTCGGGGAACTGGAAGAGAATATCGTCCGCCTCAACGACGGTAATGTCGCCTCGAACGTGCATACGGTCTCAAACATCGGAGTGGACGGTAAGCCGACCGCGAAGCCCAATCCCGTCGCAAACTATTTCTGGCATACGGATAAATCTTATTACGAAATTCCGTCGCTCACGACGGTGCTCTACGGGGCAGAAGTTCCACCCAATGGCGGCGATACCCAATACGCCAATATGCATGCCGCCTATGACGCGCTACCCGCGGCCGAACAACATCGTCTCTCTCAGCTGCATGTCGTCCACAGTTGGGAGCAGAGCCGCCTGAACGCCGGAGACGCACCCGCCACACAGGACGAGATAAAACGACGGCCACCGGTCACGCATCCCTTGATTCGCACTCATCCGGACAGCAAGCGCAAAAGCCTCTACATGGGCATCCACACCTCACATATCGCGGAGATGCCGGAACAAGAAGGCCGGGCCCAATTGGACGACCTCATCCGACACGCCACACAGCCGCAATTCGTCCACACCCACGAATGGCGCGTCGGCGATCTGTTGTTATGGGACAACCGTTGTCTGATGCATCGCGCGGTCGCGAATTACGAACTGGAACGCTACCGTCGTGTGCTCTATCGAACTGTCGTCAGGGGCACAAAACCTTATTAGAGGCGCGCCCGGTCGGTGATCGTCGTGCGCTCCAGATGGCGCCGGTACTTGTCGGATTCGAATGGCGTTGCCCGGTGTAGGACACATCGGTTGTCCCAAACGATCACGTCTCCATCCTGCCATTCGTGAGAATAGATGTTCTGCGGCGGCGAGGCTCTTTCCACCAATTCATCCAGCAACTCGCGGCTGTCTTCTTCAGACCACCCATCGATGAAGGCGGCATGCGCGCCGATCAACATCGACTTCTTACCGTTCTTCGGATTGACCTGAACGAGGGGATGCTTGACCGGCGGGGCCGCCGCTCGCGCCTCGTCGGTGAGGATACTCATGTCCATTTTATCGCGGGCATAGCTCAGACTATGCACCACGGATAGATTTTCGATCCGGGATTTCAGATTTTCCGGCAATTCTTCCCACGCTACCCGCGTACTGACGACCTCAGTGTTCCCTCCGGTTGGCGGGACTTCGCGCGCCGCGAGGACCGAACAAAGCGATCCGCAATCCATATAGGAGCTGTCGGAATGCCAGAGCATGTTCGCTTTCAAGAATGTGATCCGATGATGATCCGGCGGGAAAATCTCGTTGGTCTCGAAATTGATGTTGCTTTGTCGAGAGAACATTGAGCCGCCAGTCTGATTGGCCTTAAACGCGACCTGCACGTGTCCGAAATGTTTGCTCAGCGCAATCTGCTGCTCGTCCGACAATACGGGCCCCCGGAACAGTAAGACAGAATAAGTTTCGAAGGCGTCGCTAATTGGCACGAACTCGGCAGCGCTTAGAGGTTTAGTCGCATCGACGCCAACAATTTCGGCTCCGAACATTTCATGGAGTGGACGAATTTCAATCGACATTGAGTAAACCTCACAAATTCTAACAATCAAACATTCGAGCCATGTCGAACTTCAGGAACCGTCAGGCTCTTGAAACCGGCTCCGCGGAATTTCCGCCACAGCGGTGATCTCAATCATAATATCAGGATGATAGAGACCCGCCACTTCAACCGTCGTCGTCACCGGGAACGGTTCCTTGAAGTACTGCAACCGGACGTCACTGGACGCCATGAACGCGACGATATCCGTTGTATACTGGGTTAATGATAAAGGGGCTGTCCCAGATAACTAGCCCATATTTGTT
>JABJCS010000846.1 GCA_018665505.1 Alphaproteobacteria bacterium | reverse complement strand
GTCCGTTGTTCGCCGCCGAGATCCGGAAGTGGCGAGTTCATATCTGATCATACTCACAGTGGCGCTGGCACTTGGAGGAGGTGTTCGTGCGTATCAATGGCAAGACACATTATTTGTGGCGTGCGGTTGATCATGAAGGTGAAGTGCTCGAGGTCTACGCCACGAAACGTCGAAATCGCACGGCTGCGCTTCAATTTCTGAGGCGCGCGATGAAGCGGTATGGACAGCCAAGGGTCATCGTTGCGGACCGGCTTTGGTCATACCGGGCAGTGAAGAAAGTGATTGGCAATACAGCTAACCAGGAATGCGGCCGGTGGCTCAACAACAAGGCTGTAAATTCACACCGGTCGTTCAGACGACGAGAGAGTGCGATGTCAAAATTCCGGGACGTAAAGACCCTGCAGAAGTTCGCCTCAATTTATGCTTAGATCCACAATCATTTCAATCTCGAACGTCATCTAACCCCACGCGAAACATTCAAGCAGAACCACGCTGCGGCAATGGCCGAATGGCAACAGCTGGCAGCGTGATATTCTTATGATTTTAATATTCGGAGACTGGTTCGCAGTAGACTAAAAGCACCTTTTTTTGAGCAAGCGAAGTTCAAGTGCCTGTTCAGCAACAACTTCTTTTAGATCGCGGGCTTCGCGACGCAATCCTTGAACCTCACCAGTATTGGCTTCACGCGCCGTGTGACCGGCCAAACGCTTGCGCCCGACCCCCATGAATTCTTTCGACCAATAATATTGGCTCTGCGCAATACCTTCCGGTCGACACAGACCAGCAATCGTGTCCTCGCCGCGAAGACCAGCCAAAACAATCCGTATTTTATCTTCAGATGAATACCGCTTACGCGTCTTGCGGCGGATGTCTTTCACCGTTCGATCTGCTGTGCTGCGATGACGTTCTGGAGTATCTCTCATTCTTTACTCCTGAATGGTGAAGATGAGCCAAACTCTATCCCTTAAGCAATCTGCTTAGTTTGTTCCATTGGCGCTGACGGGGCACAGGTTGTTTAGCTTTTTGCTGCGCCACCTCCTGCAGTGAGAGAGCGCCAAACGCCAAAATTGGGAGAGATACGGGAACACGTGTTAACGCCAGTAACTGGGCTGGATAGCTTACTTCGATAATGTCGGCCGTGGTGCGTTAGGAAACTCTGCAACGTTTTAAGACCGGTCCGACGTCCGCCGCTCTGCCGGTCCGTGCATCCGTCTTCTGATAGGCCCAGATCTCTTGCGGTCGGGATTGAGCCGGCTCAAGTTCGGGCAGTGGTTCAAGCCTCAAAGTACCATCGACCATGTGTGCATTCATGCGCCGCGACCAGTTGCGGGCCCAGCCGTTACGATCTTTTAGACGGCGCACCACCCCGTTTTGCCATGCTTCTGTCCAGGGTATTCCCCTCTCCCGACACCAGGCTGATATCGTCTTGTCGCTCTCAAAAGTCCAAGCATTGCCCGTTTCCTTATGGCTGAAGACCTGGCAGATCTGAACATGCTTCGACAATTGGTCCAGCACATCATGCGCCGAGCCGACACGAACGATCAAATATTGCCCGGTTGCTGCTAAATCATCCCGCGATTCAAACAAACATTCCGAAATGACGATGGGATGCATCAGGTAGCAGCCAATATACCGGCTCAACGATATAAAGTGCTAAGACAGGCCAGCCAGAACTCGCCGCCTGTAAAAGGGCACAGTTGAATACTGCGCGCAGGTCGCGCTTGAACCAGACAGCACTAGCAGGTTTCTTTTGAAGGCTTTGCATCTCATTCCATCGCAAGGTTACCTTTAATTAATGTATGTGCCGCAAATACAAACGGCTCAGAATGAGATCAAAATGCAACCGATGGCATCACGAGGTTGCAGGTTGACAAGACCGCCGCCGGTCTCGCGGTCACTTCTTTTTGGCCATTTGTCTCCAGATTTCAAGTGTTCGCACTCGACCTGAAGCAATACGGCTACACCCTCGTAGCGGGTCCGTCGCACTATTATCTGTGGATTTTGGCACGACGACCCGACCTACCGATCAAAATCAGGAACGACCTGTTTGACAAGGCGCATGTTCGTGGATTTCCGGTTAAGGGCCCAATCCTAGTCGATCACAATGTTGAAGCGTGCTTGTAAGCCTTAGGTCACTTGCTTGAACCTACAGATGACCTCAGCACGCAATCGAAAGATTTGAACCAAGAGCATCTATGTTTCGTAGTAATACACGAAACCGCCTAATTTTAGGTCGAGTGGTGAATCCATAAAATACACCCCTAGCTTAGTTATCGTCTTCAATGACCACATCGAGATTGAAACTGTTCAATTTGCCCTGAGATAATACCGATATGCTGCGTAAATTCCTGAACATACCCAAACCTGCTGTCTGGCTCGGTTTTGCCGGATTGATCCCCTTCTTTCTATCCGCTGCAATTGGGCTCTTACCGGCGGCGCCGCTGCATGACCTATCACTCCAAGCGTTGTTGGCTTATGGGGCGGTGATCCTATCATTCCTGGGCGGCATAAGGTGGGGCTTGGCTATCGCGACGACAGAGCCTGCTGACTTGTTCGGTCCGCTCTTACTTAGCGTAGTGCCGGCCTTGCTGGGTTGGATTGCCTTGCTAGTTTCGTTGCCCATAGGATTGGTATTACTTGCACTCAGTTTCACCGCGATGTTGATTGCCGATCTCCGACTTTCAACCGCTCCACATTGGTACCGCTCATTGCGCCTTCCACTCTCGATCGGCGCCGTTGTCACTTTGCTTATAGGATTTCTGATCTGATAACAGGTCCGCGGTATTTGTCGGCAGGACCAGCGAGATCAGGGGTGCGCTCAGCGAGCAGCTTGGCCAAGTCGGGGGTTTTGATCAGGCCATTCGGCTCAACCGACCGTCTATGAACCTTTGTGGCAAAGCGAGTATCGCCTGGGCCGCCTCGATAGAGACTGATTGAGGTTTAAACGCTAAAACCAACGAGGGGCCATCCTAATAGAAGTCGTGATCTGCTCGCTCTCTTTGCGTCCATAATTCTGTGCCTTGCGGTATCGGGCGCGGGTGGCGTCATCACGGCAACTAGCGTCGATATTTGGTATCAAGCGCTCGAGAAGCCGCCTTTCAATACGCCCAATTGGTTATTCACGCCCGTTTGGACCGCACTTTATATCCCGATGGGCATCGCGGCTTGGAGGGTATGGCGACTTCGATCATTCAAGGCAACGCGCGCGGCTTTTGCAGTCTTCGGCATGCAGCTCTGCCTCAACCTCGCCTGGTCGTTGCTATTTTTTGGGTTGCAACGGATTGATCTGGCTTTGGTCTAGATCGTCATTTTGCTCTGTGCTATCACCGTCAACACGACCATGTTCTGGCGCATCGAACGCTTGGCCGGGCTGCTGTTCCTGCCCTACGCCGCCTGGGTCACCTACGCGAAAATCCTCAACGCCTCGCTCTGGCTGCTCAACGAAACCTATAGGTAGAAGGCAAGCTCGGAAACCGCGAGGTCGCCGTGGAACGCACGTCCAATAGCGACGAGACCTATTCGGCGGAGCCGCCTTGTGTCCAAGGGGGTTTCCAGCCGATAGGGCACAAAGGTCGCGAAGGGAAGGTCTATGGTCTCCCAGTCGGACCCTGCAGTGAGAGGAGCCCGGTAAGACTGCCAAGGCCGCAGATTATCAGGTGTACGGAGATGTATCGAGTATTTCTCGCCATTCCCGCGGACGACGATGCGCACTCCGGTGAAGCTGGAGGCGTCAATGGTATCTCCCGCGGGGGCTAGATCGAGCGCCGCCTGTATGAAGCCGCCACCATTTTCCAGACGAACATCACCCGTCATGCGCAGACTGGGGCGGCCATCTATCACGCCGTGAGTTAAGGTGGCCTCGGAGATCCCGCCCATAACTCGGTCGCTGACGCCACGCCACTGGGTTCCTATCTTGGAGACGGGG
>JABJCS010000845.1 GCA_018665505.1 Alphaproteobacteria bacterium | reverse complement strand
TCGTCGTCGGTGAACCCCTGTCGCGCATTAGCTCGAAACGCCTTGCGCGCTTCCGCCATCAATTCGCCGAGGGGATCGTTACCACCCGCTCTAGCACCCGCACGTTCGTAAAACCGGTCTGCCGCCCTGACAGCCGTAATGCTAACGACCGTGTCGTCCTGCCATTCCGGCTCGTCCGAAGTTCCCTCGGCAAGCGCGCCGAGGTCCATATCCGGCTTGAGTGAAATAGCCAGTTCGATGGCTTCGGGTCGCCGTGCGACGGTTAGGACATGCAATACCGCGAGCATCGAGCGTTCTAGTCGTTCGCAAAAATCGCGATAATCTTGGAGGCGAGCCGGGTAGTCGGTCTCCGCTGCATCGGTGAGTAATTCAGCCGTCACCCGTTTGTGGCGCAGCGCGTTTGTAATGCGGCTTTGTGCGCGGCCGAAGACGGCGTTGCGGAATACGGATTGCGCCAGCGAAATGGCGATGCCCGGACCTAGCGCCACTTCCGAAGCGGTTTCCGTCTCCCGTCCGTTCAAGAATTTGACCGCATCGAGCGGCGGCTCCGAAAGCGCCTGCAGTGGCATGGTAACCGAATCCAGTATTTCGGCGGCATCTTCTATATCGCCGGGATCGATTTCGCCTGCCTCGACATCCGTGCCGATGCTGCGGGCACCGCTCATGCGGTATTTGTCCAGCGCGTGCGCCATCAGCAGCCGGAGCTCGACACCTGCCTGGAAGACGCTTTGATATGTGCGGTAGTCCCCGCCGTCGTCCGTGTCGGAAGATTGATCGAGCCAGAACGCCAGCAGCGCGTCGTCGTCCACATCGTCGGGTCGGGAACGGCCACCTTGCCGTTCATTCACGAAATCGATCAGAAGATGCGCTTTGCGTTGCGCGTGGGCGTTCGGCAGGTGTTCGCGCAGATAATCATAGAGCTGGCGGGCGATACCGTTGGCTGCTTCGCCGATAGCGGCGCGCGGCGGCACAGGGCCTTGCAGCGGTTCCGTCAATTCAGCGAGCACGCCATATCCGATCGTGGTCATGAGAAACTCCACGAAGGCAGAGAGAAACGGCATGCGGCCATATGTGATGGTGAAGACTTCTTCATCTGTTTCGACCGTGACGCCGCCATCGGTGCGACGTATTCCGGGTGGGAAGGGTTCGCTCTCTTGGATATATCCGCGAAAGGCGCTGGCGCGGGCCGGGCCGCTTTCCCAGAAGAAGCTCTCGAATCGGCCGCCTCTGCGGTCGCAGGCACCGGCGATAACGAACAGGTAGGTAAGCTCCAGCAAGCATTTACCGTAATTCCGGCACGCGATGGCGCGCGCCAATTCCCGGCATGTTTTGGGTGTGTACTTTGGTCCATCATTGACTGTTGTTTCCTGCAAGGCTTGGAAGGCGGCGATTAATTCGCCGCTTTTCCCTTCCTCGATCAGAAGCTCCCCCGTCGTAACGGATTCCATCTCGGTAACTCCCCGGCATACATTTTCGCCCTGTATTCGCGTTTAAGGCGCAGGACCTTTCGAACATACTTCCGTGTCGCCGGAATGACACGGGCGTTCGGAAGGTCCCCTACTCTTGAGCCACCATTATAATAGGATAGGGCGAGATCGACACGCCCTTGGTAACGATCCAACAGACGGCGCAAGAAATGTAGGCCGAGGCGGATATTGATCCGTGCGTCCCACAAAAGATCAGGGTGAATACCGTATTCCGAACGTGAGGTCGCGGGCATGATTTGCATGACACCGCGCGCGCCGACATGACTTTCAGCGCGCGGATTAAAATAGGATTCGGCATGGGCGACCGCCAAAGCCAAAGGCACGGAGACGCCCATATTGCGGGCTTCCTGGCGAATGAGATTGATCACGGCGGCGCGTTTTTCCGATTTAGCGGGCAATCGGGCTTCACTGCTAGCGCATGCACTCACCAAGAAGACGGCCGCCAACGCAGCGACGAGGAAGCTCCGGCTGAGAAGTGAGGTCGGTCTCATCGGCTGTTCCTCCAGCTACGGCGGCCACGGGGAAGGTGATCCGGGATCAAGCCGGCACTAAAATCATCAAGGCTACGGCGAGCTAGCTCCAACCTTTGCTTTAAGTCCGTATCGAAATCATCAAGGCCTCGGCGGGACGGGCGGGCCGAATAGCGCCGTGGTGCGACGTCAAGCGCGGCAACGCGTGCCGGTTTCTTTTCGTTCCAGGCGATCTCTGGCGCCTCCGGCTTCTCGGCACCAAAATAATAATTACCGTCTTGTGCGACGTTCAGGACCTCGCGTTTGCGATTCTCCAATGCCTTACGGGTGACGATTTCCTCGGCGAACCGCCGCTCCAGGCGCAAGACCTTGCGGGCGAACTTCCCGGGGGCGTATCCGCCCGGCATCGCCTTCGCATAGCGTCGCAGGGCGACGGGCCATTGGTGTTCGGATTTCTGGAAATAATGGCTCAACATTTTCAAGCCGAGCGCGACATTCTTACGGGCATTCCATAATGCGTCGGGGCTGACCCCGTGTTTGTCGGCGACTTCTGGCGTGATCTGCATGACTCCGCGGGTTCCGGTGGCGCTTTCAAAATCGTCGCGAAAGCCGGATTCGACGCTTGCGACAGCCAGCGCGATGGATGGCGGGACGGCAGTATCTGCCGCGAGTTTAACGACAATCCGTTTCACTTCGCGGGGCGTTGCCGCGTCGGCGGCGGAGGACATTCCAAGAACGGGCGTCGATGCCAGCGCGATGGCGAGGAATGATGGGGCTATGGATTTAAGAGTGCGGCGCATTCTATTTCTCCTGAGTTTGCCGGCGCTTCAACGCGGCCAGCCATTTTTCGTTCAGCATTGAGACAATGAGGTTTTCCGCCCCGATCGCGCTGCGAGCCTTGAGTGCTTCCGCCATCGCCGTGTCAGGAGACAGAGCAAGGATGACGCGCCCGCGAGATTGAATTGTTTTGGGGTCTAGAGGATTAAGGTCGCGGTCGAGGAATTTGCCCTGGTGATAGACAATAAGCGTGTCTTCCGCATTCGGGTTGGCCGTGCCCGCTTTCGAGGCGTCCGGTTTCGCCGCCGCGAGTTTGGCGGCGAGTGTTTTGTCCGGCGCGTCCTGTGGCGCTTGTGCGGTTTCGTGGGCCGCGCTCATGCTGACCATGGCCAGTATCATGATGCTGAAGAAGGCCATCGACAGCGCAAGAGCGACTTCCGTCATGGCATTCCCGTAATGTGCATCGCCCATATGGGCCTCCTCGGTTCTTGTTCGAGAAGGCTATGAAGGGAGTAGGGCGATTATTCGGGAGAAACCGACAGGGAAATTTACTGGCGCCCGGCCTGGCGCGCGACTTGGCCGAACAGCCGGATGAGATCGTTCACAATCCGCTGATCCCGGCGTGCTTTGTCGCGCTCAGGCGGGGGAGGCCGTCGTTTGACACGCGGCGGCGGGCGATTATTTCGGGCCTCGCGGTAGAGCTTTTTCCCGATCCGGCGCGCTTGTCTTGTGTAGTGTCCATTCGGGAAGCGCCGCACGAATCTTCGATAGGCATTGAAATCATTACTTTGCTTGACGCGATACCAGGCGATCAATTCCGCCGGTTCGATTTCCTTAACCAGATTGGCGTGAATGAAAGCCGGTCCGTCCGGCAGATTCATTCGATACCAAGGACGCCCCGGCACGTGGCCGGTGACGACAATTCCGACGTTCTTTTTCGCCGATCCCCGTCTTTTGCTATTGGTCGTGGGTTTTTCCCGCAGGTTGGCGTTCTTGAGGACGACGAAGGTGGCTTCCATCGGCTCCACCCAATTATTCGCCCGGCGCGGGTTGGATGGCGGTGGGGCCAATCGCGCGAGGCGATTGCGGGCCAAGTCCGCGAAAATGCCGTTGGGGAAGTTCGCGAGATAGGCTTCGAAATCGGAGCGATCGTCGCTGTTCTCGATGGATTTCCAGAACACGACATCAGGCATATTCGACGACACGGGTGGGGTGACGGAATCATTGACGGTGGGCGGTGAGGGAAGGCTTGCTGGATTGGATGCCGCAAAGACGAAGTCGCCCTCGTTAAAGCGGACATCCTGTAATCGGCCCCAACGGGGTGTCTGCGCGGTTTCTGTTAGCTGGGTGACTTCCTGAGAGAGGTAGAGGCCCAACTCATCGCCCGTCACGTAGCCGTCTTTATTCACGTCGGCGCGGTTGTCGCCGCGAATGGCACGCAAGAAGAGTTCCCGAAAACTGCCGTCGTCGCGCACTGTCTGCCCGGCATCGCCGGAGGTCAGAAACTGTCGGACAGGCTTCGTTGTCTTTAGATCGATGGCGGATGGTGCCGACGCGGAGCGAGAGGTGAAGATGGTGCCGGAGAAACAGGAATCGAAAACCGAGAGTACATGTTTGGCATCGGCGAGGCGCATCAATCCGCCGAAATCCCGCATATGCAGGGCTTTGACCTTGAAGGCGGGGTTGGTCGCGGGTGGTGCGTCGGTTGGCACCAGGAACCCCTCGCCATTAATCGTATGCCCATGCCCGGCATACCACAGGAATAGGCGGGCTTCGGGGTCGGCTCCCTGGATGGCGAAAAATTCCTTCAGGGTTCGATCAAGATCAGCGGAATTTAGGTTCGTCCGTAGGGTGACGTCGAAACCACGGCTCTCTAATTCTTGCGCGACCGCCCGGGCGTCTGCCACGGCCATGTCGAGGCGCGGCCAGCCCGCGGTGTAGGCGTCAATGCCGATCACCAGAGCGCGGCTAGTTTGATAGAGGCGCATATGCTGCGGCCCCTTGCCGTGTTGGTTTCGCATTTGAATCGACAATCCGCGCGATCCGGCGGCAGCTGCCTCAAATAGGGACAGTGACATCAAGACGGATGCGGCCAGTGCGAAAATGGCGATACGTGCGATCAACCCGAATATCCTTGGCGTATATATAACCGGCGCTATGCAAGGGGGAGGCCGGTTTTCCACCACATGCTGCCGAAGGTCATGCCCGCGGTCAACCGGCGTGAATTGACGTCGCCTGTCCCAGGAGGCGTGCACCGCCTATATAAAGCATTGTCTTGTATGGATTTAGCCGATGGAGGTTGTTTTGAGTGATGGAAACGTGGCGCCGCTACCGCTGGCGGGAGTGCGGGTTATCGAGTTTTGCCAGACCATCATGGGACCGTCCTGTGGGTTGGTCCTTGCCGATCTGGGCGCGGATCTGATCAAGGTCGAACCGGCGCCGGGTGGCGACAAGACGCGGAAACTGTCAGGCTTCGGCGCGGGATTTTATACCGCGTTTAACCGGAACAAACGCGGCGTTGCCATCGATGTGAAGTCAGACAAAGGGCGCGAGGTGGCCCGGAAGCTGATCGAGGGCGCGGACGTGGTGATCGAGAATTACGCGCCCGGCACGATGGATCGCCTCGGCATCGGCTATGAAGAGATGTCGAAGACGAACCCCGGGTTGATTTTCTGCTCACTGAAAGGGTTCCTGTCGGGCCCCTATGAGAACCGCCTCGCCCTTGACGAGGTCGTACAGTTCATGGGCGGTCTCGCCTATATGACGGGTCCCGTCGGCCAACCATTGCGGGCCGGCGCCTCGGTGATCGACATTATGGGCGGGACCTATGGGGTGATCGGTGTTCTCTGCGCGTTGCGTGATCGTGATCGCACCGGCGAGGGGCAGATGGTGAAGGGCGCACTCTATGAATCCGTCACCATGCTCATGATGCAGCACATGGCGGGTGGTGCCTTGCTCCAGAAGCCGGTGCCGCCGATGACCGCGCGGCAGCGGGCTTGGTGCGTCTACGAATGTTTCGAGACCAAGGAAGGCGATCAAATTTTCATCGGGATCACCAGCGACAACCACTGGGACCGGTTCTGCAAACGCTTCGGCCATGAAGCGCTATTGGATGATCCGGAGTTGAAGACCAACGAGGACCGGGTCGCCAATCCGGACCGTGTGAAGCCGTTGGTGGAAGATGCGTGCAAGGCGCATACGAAGGCGGAGATGTCTGCCATCGCCGAGGAAATCGGCATTCCTTTCGCGCCGGTTGCGACCACGGAAGATCTATACGAAGACGCTCAACTGAATGCGGGTGGGCGCATGTGCGAGACGATTTTACCGGATGGCCGTACAGTAAAACTTCCGCGTATTCCGGTCGAGGTGGGCGATCACCAATTCGCGCTCCGTCGGCAACCGCCCGAAATCGGCGAGCACACACGCGAAGTATTGGCGGAATTGGGATACGACGAGGATGATGTCGCCGAAATGGAAGGTTCGGGCGTCGTTAAGTCGCGCTAATTTTAAAACTAGGCGGCATTTCGGCGCGCGCACCAGTCGCGCCAAATTTCCCGAAACTTAGTTTCAAGGTTTAGGGTGAACGCCGCCGGATCACAGCTACGAGCGTTGCGGATCGTCTCACGCAGACCGATCCGTAACTCAGCTCGCCGGGGCGCGTCTTCCGCCAGGCGCACGGCGGCGCGAATATAATCTTCCTCGCTCTCGGCGATGAGTTCGTCGAGTCCCAAGTTTCCCAGGATACTGGCGCTCATACGGCCACAAAAGTTTTCGCCTGCGAGCGTCACTACCGGAACGCCCATCCACAACGTCTGATAGGTCGTGGTGCCGCCGTTATAGGGAACTGGATCGAGGCCGATATCGATATGCCGGTAAGTTGCCATTAGATCGGGAAATTCCGACGGGCCATCAATATCAATCCGCTCCGGTGCGATGCCGTGGCCAGCGAATAGATTCCGGTAGCGTTGGCGGATTGCCGCGTCCGTGAAGGGGGCGGCCTTTATCCTGAGACGGCTGTTCGGGACCTGGCCTAGTATGCGGGCCCAGAGCGAGACAGTGGTCTCGGTCAGTTTCGGTACGTGGTTGCAGGAGCCGAAGACGACATGATCTCGCGCTGTAGCGATCTCCGGCTCGATTGCTGGCCAATCCGAATCGTCTGGTGCGAAGCAGAAAACGCAATCGTCGACGCGTAGCGGGGCTTCGATCAACAAATGTTCGCTACCGGACGGCACCACCGTCTCGTCGCAGATCAAATAATCGATAAACGGCAGGCCTGTCGAATGCGGATAGCCGATATAACAGGCTTGGATCGGCGCCGGGTGCGCCTGTAGTGCTCCGACGCGGGTTTTCGCGGTCAACCCCGCCAGGTCGACTAGGATGTCGATTTCGTCCGTCTCAATGGCCGCCGTAAGTCGCTCGTTACTCCAGGTCGTGACATCGCGCCAATGATCCGCGAGGGCGGCGATTTCCTGTGTCGTTTCGTCCACATAGTCCGGGCTCGAATAAGCGAAAATCTCGAAGCTTTTGCGTTCGTGGTTCCGTAGTAACGGTTTCAGGAAAATAGCAACTGGGTGATTACCTTTGAAATCGGGAGAGAGATAGCCGATGCGCAGTTTACGGACCGGGTCGGCGACGTTCCCGTAACTCTCAATCAACCGGCCCGATGCCGGCCATTTAGCCCCTTCCGTGCGGTGCAAATCCGCGACCTCACCAGCGGTCATCGTGTCGCTGTACAACGTGCTGAACAAGAGACTGGCATTGGGGCCGCCGTTCGGTTCACCCACCTCAGTGAAGGCCGCGATGCCGTCATTGGCGCGGCCCGCTTCCACCAGCGCATACCCCTGTAATCTTCGTGCGGCGTTGTTGTCCGGTGCTATGACAAGAGCGCGCTCGCACATCTCGACACATTCCGAGATTTCCCAAACGCTGCTGAGTGCGCGTGCCAGATTGACGAGCGCGTCCGGGTTGTCCGGTGCCAGTTGGACCACACGGCGGAGCAAAGCGATCGGTTCCTCACGGAGTTTGAGGCTCCATTGCACGGTGGCGAGTTCGGAGAGCAATTGGATGTCGGTGCCAATCTTGGCGGAAACGTCAGCGAATTCTCGCAGCGCTTGCTCGCGTTGTCCCAAGCGCATCTGCGCTCTGCCCAGTCCAATCTGCGCCCGTCGGCGTTGCGGCTCCAGCGCCAATGCGGATTGGTACTGCTCGAGCGCGATCGTGAAATTGCCCCGAGCGGCGGCCGCATCCGCGAACCCGTGATGGACGGTCGCCGGTTGTGGCGAAAGATCGAGGGCATACTCAAAGTGCGCTTCGGCCTCTGCGTCGCCCGCCTCCTCCAAAGCACGCGCCAAGTTATAGCGGACCTCCCAACTCTCGGGTGTCAACGCCAAGGCGGCCCGATGCGCGATCGCTGCGCCGGGCAGGTCTCCTGAGGCGCGCAAAAGGTTCCCTAAATTCATATGCGCACTTGTTAATTTGGGATCGAGTGAAATGGCCGTCCGAAAACCCTCTATCGCGTCGCTGGTGATCCCAGTGTCGCGGAGGCAGCACGCCAGCTGAAAATGGGCGGGAGACATCTCCGGTTGTAGCTCGATTGCTTTCCGGAAGGCGGCGATGGCTTGCTCGAAATTTTGTCTCGAAGCGGAGAGATTTCCGAGATTGTACCAAGCGCCGGCGGCGGAAGCCGGTTGCCCGGTTGCTTGGCGATAGAGAGCTTCACTTTCTTCGGCCCGTCCTAGACGGCGCAATGCTTGGCCGAGATTGAGCATGACGGCTCCGTTTTCCGGCTCCGCAGTCAGAATGGCGCGATACGCGTCGACGGCTTCTTGCAGTCGGTCTTCTTGATGCAAAGCAAGCGCTTCGTCGAAAGGGGTACTGTCACTCATGGCGGTGTCGTTTATAGCGTTCCATAGTTTCTCCGCCCAGCGTTGCGGTATTGGGCATCCCGTCTAATCTTGTTCCAAGCGAACGAAATGGGAGAGACAGCATGCCGAAGCATATCCTTGTCGACATAGCAGATCGGGTTGGGCGGATCACTTTTAACACGCCGCAAAATCTGAATGCTTTAACGCCGGAGATGTTGGCAGAGGTTTTGGAAGCCGTCGAAGCGTTCGAGGCCAATCCAGATGTCCGAGTGCTGATGTTCACCGGCGCCGGTAAGGGATTCTCCGCCGGCGGCGATATGGACTTCATGGAGCGGCTGAGCCAAATGACTCCGTTCGAAATCAAGGAGACCGTCTATAAGCATTTCGCGGGCGCGGCAAAGGCGATCAAACTCTGTCCGAAACCTACGATTGCCGCCGTGAATGGTGCGGCGGTCGGAGCCGGATGCGAGATCGCGGTTGCTTGCGATTTTCGAATCGCTTCGGAACACGCGATGTTCTCGGAAGCTTGGATAAAGCTCGGCGTTATGGCGCCGCTTGGCGGTATGTTTTTACTGCCGCAGATCGTCGGCCTCAGTAAAGCGACGGAAATGCTGATGCTTGGCACTCAGGTCGGCGCGGAGGAAGCGATGAGCATCGGCCTTGCCAATAAAGTGGTTCCGGCGGACGCATTGCTGGAAGAAGCGATGGTGCTTGGCCGTCGATTGGCGGATGGCCCCGCCCGCGCCCAAGCGGTCATCAAGGAGGGGTTGCGACGCGGTATGGAATCCACCCTTGCCGCCGAGTGGGAGCACAACATTTATGCGCAATCGATGCTGATCTCCGGCGGCGATTTCGCGGAAGCGGTTCAGGCGTTCAAGGAAAAACGGAAACCTATATTCGATTGATCTGAATTATAGGTTCCGCTCTACTCCGGCCTCCGCCAAACGGGTCTTCTTTTTCTCCAGACGACCGCCTTGCCGGGCTTTTTCGACCACGAAACGCGTGTGTTTGCTGCGTCCCACGGTGTCGATCTCGTCCCGGATCTCCACTTCGAATTGGACGCGCGGACCATCTACTTCGACCACCTTGCCGGAGAATTCTACCGTTTGCCCGACCAATGTCGGCCCGAGGTGGTCGATCTCCACCCGCGCGCCGACCGAATCCTCGCCGTCTTCCAAATGCTGCAGCATAAAATCGCGACAACTGTGTTCCATGTCCTGGACCATGAAGGGTGTGGCATAGACGCGTAGGTCCTCACCCATAAAGCCGATGGTCTTTTCTTTTTCGATAACTTTCTTGGAAGAGAACTCTAGTCCGGCTTTCAATGTATCTTTCACGAATCTGTCTCCCGGAGTGAAGGTGAGTCTAACTTGGATTTATCGCGCCGTTGTCACGCAGCGCCTGAACCGCGTCACTGTCGAGGCCCAGGATCTGTTGCAAAATCTCCGCGCTGTGCTCACCGAGCGTCGGCGGCGGCAGCGGGTTTTCGTTCACCGGCGATTCCGACATCTTAAGCGGCGAGCCGAGCACCCGGAATTTTTCACCCGAGGCGTGCTCCATCTCGATCACCATCTTGCGCTCGACGACGTCCTCCGCGGTATAGGCTTCCTCAATGCTGCGGATCGGCGCGAAAGCGACGTCCGCCTCCGCCAAGCGTTTCTCCCAATTCGCGCGGGTGTCGGTGAGCATGGCCTCGCTCATGATCTCGCCGAGGGGGACGAGATTCGCCGACCGGGCGATATTAGTATTGAAGCGCGGGTCTTCGAGCATATCCGGCCGCCCGACGGCTTTTGCGAGGCGCTCGAACATGCCGTCGTTTCCGCAGAGCACCATCAACGGCTCGTCTTGGGTTTGATAGACGTCTGTCGGCACAATCTTTTCATGCCCGTTACCTACGCGGTTCGGGGTAACGCCGTCCTTGAAATACATCGCCGCGACATGGCTGAGATACAACATCGTGGTGTCGTTCATCGCCATGTCGATGTGCTGGCCCTTGCCGTTACGGTCCCGCTCCATCAAAGCGAACAGAACCGCCACAACACTCCAAAGACCCGTGCCGTAATCGGAAATCGCCCCCGCACACCGGATTGGAATGCGGTCAGGCTCTCCGGTAAGCGCGATAACGCCGGAAGTCGCCTGCACCACGTAATCGTAGGCAGCACGTTGCGCCATCACGCCTTCCTGGCCGAAACCAGAAATGGAGCAATAGATTAGCTTCGGATTGACCTTGGCGACTTCGGCGTAGTCGATACCGAGCCGCTTGGTGACGCCGGGGCGGAAGTTTTCCACCAAGACGTCGCTGTTCTTGGCCAACTCAAGCAGAAGCTTGCGGCCTTCGTCCGAGGCCAGGTCGATACCGATGCTGCGCTTGTTGCGATTGACGGCGCAGAAGTAGGCGGCATCGTCGCCAATCGCGGGCGGCTTCCAAGCGCGGGTGTCGTCGCCGCGCTCCGGATGCTCAACTTTAATGACCTCGGCGCCCATGTCGCCGAGAATTTGCCCGCAATAAGGGCCCGCGAGAACGCGGCCGAGATCGAGCACCCGCACTTTGCTGAGCGCCGTCTCCGGCCGTTTTCCTGTTTCCGCCATTCCGCTGTCTCCCACTCTTAAAACTGATTCAGTCCAGAGAAGGATATGGAGCGTTCGGCGGAATTTCGATGGCTATTCTTGAACCTTCGGCTGTGGGAAGAAATCCACCGGTACCATCAAGCGATTCTCTTGCGATTCGAGGGCGCCGAGTTTCGCGCTTTCTTGGGTATAGGCGATCCAATTCGGGTCCGACCAAAGGTTCGCCCGCTTGGCTTCCCGGTCGCCTGCATTCTCATAGGCCCAGATGTGGACGTATTGGTTCGGATTGCCGGTCTCCGTCGTCATGTAGAGCAGCGGCTTGCCGAGATTCTTCGATTGCGGCCCGGCGCCCAACTCGGCGTATACCGCGAGGTGTTTTTTGATCGTGCCCGGACGACAGGTATAGGTGCGAACGTCGAGTAACATGGCATTTCCCCTTTGGTTGGTTAGTTTCCCAGGGATATAGCGCGTGAAGCCTGAAACGGCACCTAATTGGTGCGTCTCTTGAACGACGGCGGCCAGAAGCGGCTATCTAGCTTTGCTTTTTCTGTAACTTCGGCACCGATGCGAGGGGTTCGCGCCAATGCATTGCGCGGCGGTACGTCTCGCCCTCTGTCTGCCCGATTTCCTGCACATCGAACTGACCGCCATCCAAATCAAACTTCCGAGAATCGCGGAACAGAGACCGCCTATTGTCTTGGCGGGTGTCCGGTCGGACAAGCAGGAAGCGGATTTGTTTTTCCTTTAAGGTTAGGCCCGAACGGAACGCGCCCGTATGGGGGAATACGCTGACCACGAAATAATGCTGACCCGCGGGTATGTCGAAAAAGGTGTACTCCCGGTTCCGCAATTTTGCGACCGATGCACCGTTGATTTCCAACTCGACTGGTTTGCCCGCTTGGAATACTGAGCTTTGGCGCAAAAACACAACGCGGGCTTTGCCCTCACTAATCCCGGGCATAGTAGGCGTCAGCGGCGGGACCGGCTGCTCCGTTGTTGTGCAACCGGCCAGGATAAGGAACGCAAGAAGGGCACCCATCATGGTGCCGAGGTGTCGCTCGATCATGATTTGCCTCTCGTCATTTTGAAAACACTAGCACGCTCTTCCGCAGGTTTGTGTGCGGATGGTCACAGCTACACGCACAAGTGATGGGCGATGTGGCGGCCGCGTTGATGCGGTTCCATTACTCTCTATCTTTGTTAAAAGCCGAACACGGGTTAGGGGCACTATGACTGAATTCATGACAATCGATCGACAATTCAACGGCCCGCCGGGCTCCGGACATGGCGGCTACGTGGCGGGGGCTATCGCAGATTTGTTCGACAGCACGGCGGAAGTCACGCTCCGCAGCCCGCCACCATTGGCCGAGCCGATGCGGGTTGATCGATTGGATGGCCAGGTGTCAATTCGATTCGGTGAAACCTTGGTTGCCGAAGCGAAACCGTCGGTCATCGATCTTGAGGTGCCGCCTTGCCCGGATATGGCGAGTGTCGAAGGCGCCGTCGAGCGATTCAACGAATTCAAGAAGGACGACTTTCATCAATGTTTCGCCTGTGGCTCTGGGCGCGACGAAGGGGACGGTCTGCGGCTGCTCACAGGACCGATCGACGGCAGCGATGTTGTGGCCGCACTTTGGACGCCTCATGAGAGTTTCGTTGGGCAGGATGGACTCATTCCCCGGCGCATTCTCTGGAGTGCACTCGACTGTCCGGGTGTTTGGTCGATTATCCGGGACAGCGGTGTGATCATGCTGCTCGGTCGTTTCACGGCGGAAGTGGACGACGATCTAAAAGCCGGAACGCCGTGCACAATCATTGGATGGCCGATGGGTCGCGAGGGCCGTAAGGCATTTGCCGGAACCGCCATCTATGACGATCAAGGGAAAGTACGTGGCCGAGCCAAGGCAGTCTGGATCGATATCGGCAAGCAGGTCTAAATTAGTACGCTGCTAAAGCCCGTGCCCTCTCCAACCGGTGTTGTGCATTCCGATAAATTGGGACTTCGATCTGCGAGCCGTCCAATTCTGCCCGCCCATCTCCCAGAGCCTGAGCGGCTTCAAATGCAGTGATGATACGCTCCGCCTGACGGACCTCTTCCGCCGATGGCGTCAACACCCGGTTAATGACCGCGGCATGCGCCGGATCAACCGCGCTTTTCGCCGTATAGCCGAGCCGCCGCGCGTGGCGGGCTTCTGCTTCCATCCCTTCCGCGTCGGTCCAAGTGTAGGGCGCATCGATGGAGACAATACTGGCGGCAACGCATTCAACGTGAAAGCGCGCTCGCACATATTTCAATTCCTCGCCATCCTGCCCCCGTTCCGCGCCTAAATCCGTTGCCATATCTTCCGATGCAACGAGTGCAGCGGTAATTCGCGGGCTCGCTTTGCAGATCGCGTAGGTTTGTATCAGTCCCCGCGCCAGCTCGATATTGGGGACGAGCTCGGTCGTCCCGACCTCTAACCCTAAATCCTGCTCCGTACGCAAGACCGCCTCTTCTAATTCTGCCATATGGGAAGGTTCGGATACTTTCGGCAGCATCACCACGTCGGGCGCGCCCTTCATAACTGCGGCCAGATCATCCCGACCGTCACCCGCGAGAGGATTGACCCGCACCCCCGCGATCACGCCGCGCCCTTTCCAGGCGGCGAGCACGCCGGGGGCAATTTCCCGTGCCTTGGGTCGCTGTGAAGGGGCAGTAAAATCTTCAAGCTCGTGAATGAGGACATCTGCGCCGGAATTGGCAGCGGTGATCAATTCCGCTTCATCGGCACCCCCGACGAATAACCAGGAACGGCGTAGTTTGGGTGGGCGGATTTGGCGCATGTTAGGGTCCTTTTCCCAATGTCGAGAATGCGTAACTAATATGATGAAACATTCTATAGGGAGGATGCTCGAATGGATGAAGATAAAAAGAAATCGACGCTGCGAATGATCCCCTATGGCCTTTATGTCATGATGTCATGACCGCAAAAGACGGTGACGACAATGTCGGCGCCGGGACAGTCAATTGGGTAACGCAGACCTCATTCGATCCACCGCTTGTCGCCATCGGCGTGAAGGTCGATTCGGGTCTTTATGCGATTGCGAAGGCGGCCGGTAGTTTTGCCTTGAACATGTTAGGCAAAGGGCAACAAGGGGCCGCCTTCAGCTTCTTCAAACCAGCGGAGCTCGACGGCGATACGATCAGCGGAGAGCCGGTGACGGCGGGATCGACGGGATCGCCCTTGCTTAGCAATGCATCCGCGGCCCTCGAGTGTAAGATTGTCGAGGTCGTGGAACAGGGCGACCATCACATCGTGGTTGGCGAAGTCGTCGACGTGCACCAATCGAAGGCCCCTGAGGGCCGCGCGGACGAAGCCATCCTCGAGATGAAAGACCTCGGTGATAATGTCTTCTACGGCGGTTAAGGCCTAACGCGCGAAGTGGTGGATTATTCGGCCGCTTCGCTATGGGTTTCGTGCTCGGCGACGAATTTTTCCGCTTCCAGCGCGGCCATACAGCCCATACCCGCGGCGGTGACCGCTTGGCGGAAGATCTTGTCCTTCACATCGCCTGCAGCAAATACGCCAGGAATATCCGTCGCCGTGCTATCCGGCTTGGTCAGGACATAGCCTTCATCGTCTAATTTCAGATGCCCTTTGAAGATTTCGGTTGCCGGGTTGTGTCCGATGGCAACGAAGACGCCGTCGAGTGTCATTTCAGTGATCTCGTCCGTTTTCACATTGCGGAATTTAGCGCCGGTGACGCTCGGCGGATTGTCGTCGCCCATGATGTCCTCAAGGACGTTGTCCCACAGTACTTCCACTTTTGGATTGGCGAAGAGACGATCTTGCAGGATTTTCTCCGAGCGCAATGAATCGCGCCGATGGACCAAGGTTACCTTGCTGGCATGATTGGTCAGGTAAAGCGCTTCTTCTACCGCTGTATTGCCGCCGCCGATGACCGCGACTTCACGCTCACGGAAGAAAAATCCGTCGCAGGTTGCGCAGGCGGAGACGCCGAAGCCCATGAATTTCTGTTCGGCGTCGAGGCCGAGCCAGCGGGCTTGCGCCCCGGTCGTCACGATCACTGTGTCGCCGGAATAAGTGTCGCCGGAATCGCCGACGGCGCGGAAGGGGCGGGATGAGAAATCGACCGACGTGATCACATCATGGATCATCCGCGTGCCGACATGCTCTGCCTGCTTTTGCATTTGCTCCATCAGCCAAGGGCCTTGGACGACGTCTTCGAATCCTGGATAGTTCTCGACGTCCGTTGTGATCGTCATCTGTCCGCCCGGCTGCATGCCGGCGACGATCATGGGCTGGAGGTTGGCACGCGCCGCATAGATGGCGGCGGTGTACCCGGCGGGGCCGGAGCCAATGATGAAGACCTTGCTGTGATGGTGGGCCATGAGGTGTTTTCCGTTCTGGCAAATCGTCTATTTAGGGTTGCTTTCCAAGTAATGCGGATTCGTCGAAGGCGCAAGGGAATCACGGGAATTTACGCGGAAATTGAGATGGTTGCACCGAACCGTGAATTCGTTAGCATCCGAAAGATGTTCTTTTACTCCTCTCCTGGGCGGCGAATCGCCACCTTCGTATGCAGTCTCGCGATATGTTTGCTTTTGGGGGCACCTTCCGTAATTGCCGCTGAGCGAGGGGAAGCTGCCGCCCGCGCGGTTCCGGCGACAGAGCGCGCGTTGGCGGGGGCGGAACGCAAACTCGGTTTTCTGAACGCCAGGTCCTTGTCTTATCGGCGCTCGCTCGCCGGGCTCTATCAAATTCAAGGACGGCACGCCGATGCCGCGACCTTGATCCGGCGCGAGATGGAAGCCTTCGAGAAGGCGGAAGGTCCGCGCAGCACCAACTTCGCGAGCAGTATGAACCGGCTCGCGGATATTTATCGCAAGGGCGGGCGGGCGCAGGAAGCCGACGAGCTGTTGCAACGGGCATTGGGCATTTACCAGAAACAGCCGGCGCGGCGCACGAGCCCACCGCCGCCGGTCATGCGGACACAGCGTCCCGATCCGGTACCGGTCGCGAAAAAGAAACCGGTGCCCGCGTTCCGTCGAGCTCCCGTGCGAGGATTGCCGGTTAATGGCGCGGTTGCCCGAACCGCACCCGTCGCCAAGGGAAAAACCGCACCCGTACTCGTGCCCGCCAAACGAGAGCCGACATTGCGCGAGCTGCAGTATCTCGAGCGGGCGATGCGCCTCGACCGGGAAGCCGGTGAACTTTGGTGGCAGAAGCGTATCGTCGACGTGGAGCGGAACTACCGCGAAGCCTTGCGCTATCGCGAGGCGGCGCTGGGCCGCGATCATCCGGATGTCGGGCATAGCCTAATCCGCCTGGCGCGGTTGTATTGGAGCAGCAACCGCAATGCCGAGGCGTCCGCCTTGCACCGGCGGGGCATCGCGATCTTGGAGCGGAAGCTCCCCGCCGACAGCACGGATCTCGCGGATGCTATGTGGGAACTCGGCGGGTTTCTGCAAATTGTCGGCGATTACAATGCCGCCCAGCCGTTAATGTCAAAAGCGCTATCGGTCTTTGAGAAGGATGCCGATAAGCGAACCAACATGTCTCGCCGGCGCGCGACCTACGCCACGGTGCTGAAGGAGATGGGCCGGGGAGAGGAAGCAGCGGCGCTCAGGCGCTAACCGTCTCCGCGCCGATATGCCGTAAAATTTCCCGAGTCACGCGCTCTGGATGGGTGAGCGGCGACATGTGCCCCGCATCTTCCAGAATCAGGAATTCCGCACCCGGAATAGTCTCGGCCACGATCTCCGACATCCGCATATCGTAGAGCGAGGTGTCGACGCCGCGAATCACCAAGGTGGATTTGTCGATGCTCCGCACTTCCGCCTGTGTCGTGCGGTTGTTGGCATTGGCGTTGAAATTGGCCAGCTGCGCCGGAGTGCGGCGAATAAAATTCTGCCGCGTCTTCTCCGCGTATCCAACCCAGGTGCCGGGCTCGTTGCGGAAATCGAGGAAGCCTTGCCACGCGGCTTCCGGTCCATCCTTGGCGAGCCGTTCGCAGAAATCATCCTGAATGCCTTCCAACTCCGCGAGCGCGTCGGTCTCGCCCAATTCGCGCAGCAAGCAGGCGACCATCGGCTCGATCAGCACCAAGGAGCGCACCATCTCCGGATGCTCCAGGACAAACCGGATCGCGGTGCCGCCGCCATAGGAATGTCCGATCAGGTCGAAACGCTCGACCCCCACCTCGTCCAGAATGCGCTTCACCAGATCGGCCTGATCGTCGTGCAGCAATGTCTCCGGGTCAGGCCAAAACGAGGATTTTCCATGACCCCAACCGTCCGGGGTGATGGTGTGGTATTTATCGTCAAGCTCCCCCAGCACACCGCGCCATTGCGCCCCGGTACTCCCCGCCGCGTGGAGCAGCACCAGCACAGGGCCTTCCCCGGCCTCGCCGTAATTAATGGTCAGGCCGTTTTCTTCAATCGTTGGCATTCACTTAATCCAATCTGATCACAATGCCGTCGAGCTTGCTCGTTGGCGCGCTGTAGCGTTGCATTTTGAGGGGGTCGTGCCCCGGTATCACCATCTCCGGCCTACCGTCCGCCAGCTTCACCGCGGTGCGGGCACCTTGCAGCATGTCGCCGACATGAAAGGCCGCCGGGTAGGGGTTCTGGTTTTCCATATTGGCGTACATGTGGATGGCGTCGGAGGCGAGCACCAGCCAGCCGCCGCGGGTCCAGACGCGGACAATCTGCATACCGTGGGTGTGGCCGCCGACCCGGTGGACGGAAATGCCCGGCGCGATTTCGCCCTCGCCATCGGTGAAGATGATCCGGTCGTCATAGACCGCGCGGACGAAATCCACCGTGTATTCGATGAAATTGCCGTAGCGGAATGCCTTGTGCCGCAGATAGCGGCCGGTGGCGAATTCCATCTCGTCGTCTTGGATATGGAATTTCGCATTCGGGAAGTCCGGCATGCTGCCCGCATGGTCGTAGTGCATGTGGGTGACGATGACTTCCTCGACTTCCACCGGGTTCACGCCCAACAGATCGAGGCCCTCTGCCGGCGTGCGCAGCAGGTTCTTGGCGCCGCGCACGTAGCGCCGGTCGAATCCCAGATCGACGACATAGGTCTTGCCGCCACCGCTGATCGACCAGACGAAATAATCCATCGTCATGGGCGCGTCGTGCGGGTCCTTGTAGATGAAGGTGCCGTGGCTCGAGGTTTTCTTCTCGGCGTATTTGATCGCATGTACTTCGTAGGTTGGGAGAGTCATCAGCTGCCCTCACCCCGACCCTCTCCCGCAAGCGGGAGAGGGAGCAGGTTAGTCGAATTCAATAATCCCCTCGCCCGCGTGCGGGAGAGGGAGGGGCCCGCCGCGCAGCGGTGGGAGGGTGAGGGCCGCATCATTTCGTGCGCCGCCATACTTTATCCATATCCCCGATGGGATCCTCGTGGAGCGCCACGGCGATGCCTTCGAGTTCCTTCGACGCCGCCGGGAATAGGCTCAACACTTGCGGGTCGTGGCCGGGGATAACTTTGTCTTCGTTCCCATCGGCGAGGCCGCGCAGCTTCTCGTAGCCGTCCAGCATATCGCCGACATTATAGACGATGGGGAAGGGGTTCGGGATCGCCATGTTGTCGTAGAAATGGTTGGCGTCGGAGGCGAGCACCAACCAGCCCTTCTTGGTCCACACCCGCACCGACTGCACGCCGTCCGTGTGGCCGCCGATGTGATGGACCGAAATGCCCGGCGCGATCTGCATCTCGCCGTCGACATACTGCACCCGGTCGTCATAGACGAGGCGGACCATGTCGATCACATAGTCGACCGCATAAGGATGGCGCAGCGGCGCGTGCATCATGCAGCGCCCGGTGCAGTACGACATCTCGCGGTCTTGCAGGTAGAACTTGGCGTTCGGAAAGCTTGAGAGATCGCCGCAGTGGTCATAGTGCATGTGACTGATGATCACGTCTTCGATCTTGTCGGGATCGCCGCCCAACATGCGCACCGCTTCCGACGGCAACCGGTGAAGTGAGCGCCCGCGGGCCTCGGCTTCCTTTTGCTCGAACCCGACATCGACGACATACGTCTTTCCGCCGCCCTGGATCACCCAGACCATGAAATCGATGCTGGACGCTTCGTCATGGGGGTCCTTGAACAGGAAGTTCTCTTGGCGCATCCGTTTGTGATCGCCGTATTTGATGGCGTAGACCTCGTATTCGGGCATTTCGGTCATGTCGATGTCCTCGTGGTTCTAGCATTCGCTTTTTCGTTTCCCGGAAACGCGTCAGCGTTATCCGGGACCCAGTTCAGCGCCGAAGCTGCCGGACTTCCTGGGTCCCGGCTCGCAAGATACCCCAGCGAAAACGTTTCGTTTTCGGGGGTCTCTAACGTCCGGGATACGGATGATTGGATAAAGATGTTCATGTCCTAATAAAGTGGATCCGCGTCGAGGCGGACCACGATGCCTTCCATCTTTTTCGATGGCGCGGGATAGCGTTGCATTACCAGGGGGTCGTGCCCCGGAATGATATGTTTGGGCGAGTCCGCGAGCTTCAGCATGAGTTTGTAGCCGTCCAACATGTCGCCCACGTGATTCACCGTGCGATACGGCTGAACCTCCTCGAAATTCAGATAGTAGTGACTGGCGTCTACCGCCATCACCATCCAGCCGCGACGGGTCCAAACCCGCGCCACTTGCAGACCAACGGTGTGCCCGCCGACGTGATGCAAGGAGAGGCCGGGTGCGATCTCTTCATCCTTATCCGGGAAATGGAGCCGGTCGTCGTAGAGCGCGCGGATCACGCCTTCGAGGTGGTCCGGCACAAATGAATGGCGCAGTGATTTATGGCGCATCTGCCGGCCGACGGCGTAATGCATCTCCGCTTCTTGCAGATAAAGTTTCGCCTTAGGGAAATCGCTCCAAGTACCGATATGGTCGTAGTGCAAATGGCTGACGATCAGGTCTTCGACATTTTCCGCCTCGACGCCGATCAGCCGCAGACCGTCGGCCGGCTGGCGGATAAAGTCCCGTCCACGTTTCTCGCCTTCCGCGCGGTCGAAGCCCGAATCCAAGACGTAAGTCTTGTGCTTGCCGACGATGGCCCAGACGAAATAATCCATCGGCATGGCCGGGTCATCGTGGGGGTCCTTGAAGATCAGGTGCTCGTTGCGCGTCGCATCACGCCACGCATATTTCACCGCGTAAATCTCATAAGGGTCGAGGGGTGTGTCGGTCATAACGAAGTGATCGCCTACGCCTTGTGAGTGCCGGGGATTGCCGACAGGATAATCTTGAAGAGAGATTTAGGTCGGGTGAGGGAATTGGCATGGGTTTGGGCATCGGCCCT
>JABJCS010000844.1 GCA_018665505.1 Alphaproteobacteria bacterium | reverse complement strand
TGCGATCCAATGCACGGTAATACGATTAAGGCACCGAGTGGCTACAAGACACGGCCCTTCGATCAAATCCTCGAAGAGGTGCGGCGCGTATTCGATGTGCATCAAGCGGAAGGCACCTATGCCGGTGGCGTCCATTTCGAGATGACGGGACAGGATGTGACGGAATGCTTGGGTGGTGCGCAGGCGATCAGCGACGATTCATTGTCGCAACGCTATCACACTCATTGCGATCCGCGCCTCAATGCCAGTCAGGCCTTGGAACTTGCGTTCCTGGTCGCGGACTCGCTCAAGGGTTTACGGAACGGTGTTGCCGCGAATGGAGAGACAGCCGTCGCGTCGTGACGGCGGGTCACTTGAGTTAACCGGAGCGCGCATATTGCGCCGGAGGGTGCGATGACGGTGAAGCCGGACGAAATCAGCCGCTGGGCCGACGTCTATTTCAATCGGACGAAACGGACGGTCGAGAAGTTCGGCGACGTTTCCGTGACCTATGCGGTATTCATGCGGCGACCGGTGGTCTCGGCGCCGAAGCTTGCGATTGATTGGCTGAATGAGGTCGCGGCAGCGCGCGGCGTCACATTCAAGATCGAGTTGACCCATGACGAGGGCCGCTGGGTCGGCGCCGGTGAACCCTTAATGTTCATCAGCGGGCCGTTTGCCCATCTCGTCGATCTCGAGACACTACTTTTGCAAAAGATCGGCCCGCCCTGCGTGGCTGCCTGGAACGCCTACACAATGTGTATGGATTTGCCGAACGTGGCCTTTTTGGCGATGGATGCGCGTCATTGCGCCGGGACGGAAATGGCGGAGATGATGGCCTATGCTGCCTCTGTCGGCTCGGCGCGGGCACGTCGGAAGGGCGATTCCGTGCAAGGATTCATCGGCAATGCGACCGATGCGACTGCGCATTACTACGGCCGAGAAGCTGGGTTGGGGACAATGCCCCACGCGTTGATCGGCTACGCGGGTTCGACCCTCCGCGCGGCGGAAATGTTCCATGAGACGTTTCCCGGCGAGGACCTCACGGTGCTGGTCGACTATTTCGGCAAAGAGGTCAGCGACGCCATCACAGTTTGCGAACGGTTCCCCGATATGGCGTCCGAGGGTCGGCTCGCGTTTCGCTTGGATACGCCGGGTGGGCGGTTCTGCGAAGGCTTGGATCCAGCGGCATCCTATGCGGTACTCGACCGCAATGTTCCCGAAGCCATTAGAGGCTATCGGACAGAGACCGAGTTACGCCATTTAATTGGACCCGGCGTCACCGTGGCTGCGGCCTGGCATGTGCGGGAATCTTTGGACGAGGCCGGTTTTGCGAACGCGAAAATCGTTTGTTCCAGTGGTTTCAGCCCCGAGAAATGCAACGCCTTCGCCATCGGCGAAGCACCAGTTGATGTCATCGGTACGGGAAGTTTTTTGCCGGAGCGTTGGACGGAAACCTATGCCACCGCCGATATCGTGGCGTATGACGGCGTGCCGCGCGTGAAGGTCGGTCGTGAGTTCCTGCTGCGGCGTTAGAAAAACCGCGAGACGCGAAAGTTGAAGAAGCTATCCCGCTTGAAGGGGGCAAAGGCGTTCGCCGGATCCACATTGACCAAAAAGCGGGCCTCCGCCTCTACCTTCCAACTGTCGCCGATGCGGCGCTCGGCCTCTACAAATAGCGAAGAAGTACCGTCGTCCATATCCGCGACGATTCCGGCCAAGGCTTGAGTGTCGTCGATATCGTTGAGCGCCCAGCGGGTTCCGACAAACACGTCGTTATCGAATGCCGTCGATGGGGTCGAGGCCGGGTCCCGGCCATCGTGATGGTACTCCATGAGAAATCCGAGATCCGAAACACTCTCGGAGATTTGAAAGAAGGTATATTCGAACCCGCCAACTATGGCGGCGAAGGTGCTGCCGTGTCCCTCGCGGACAATTCCTTCAAACTTCCACAGCCATTCCTCGTTCGTATATTGAAGATCGACGCCACCTTGGGTGATGAGATCGTAATGAGGGATACGCCGTGTCTCGTCAGCACTGAGAGGAAGACGCGCTTCCCGACTTAATCCGTGAAATCCGGAAAACCCGATGTCCCAGTCGCCCAAAACTTGCGAGTACCGGGCGGCGATATCCACATGGGCGTTGCCTTGGTCTGTCTCCAGGATGGCTGCGTTCTCGCTGACCGGTTGCGCTGTTCTGAGCCGTCCTTTGGCGTCGGGAAAATCGCGTTCGCGGAATCCCGGCAGAATAAAGACGTCCAACCGACCCCAATCCTTTTGCACGCCTGCGGTCAGCATCGGCTGGCCGAGCTTATCTTCTTCATCGGTGTCCTCTGAAAGGTCACTTTGGTTGATGATGTCAACCAAGTGGCGGGATTCAGCGACCCCCCAGAAGACCTTGTTGACGCCCACCAGAAAATCCCAGTCACCGCTACGGGTCGAGATATAGGCCTCTCGGATATCGACATGACTGCGGTCCGTATTGCGGCCGGTCAACCGAGCGAACGGGGAAAACGTTGCCTTCACTTGCCTGTCTTCGCTGCGATAGCGCAGTTCGGGCGAAAGTATGAGTGAGGGCTCGGCACCCGACAGCTGAGCATCGAAAGACGGGGATTGCGGGAACCAACGAACCTCGCTCGCAATAAATCCGGAGACGCTGGTCTCGCCCGCCGCCGGTAGGCTCCAGAGCAATAGGCTACTCAGGACACCCAACCATCCAAAATTTTTGGCGACTGGGCTCATCGCAACCGCTTCAGAATACTCTTGGAGAAGTCGCGGTCGCGTTGGCCGGTCTTGAATGCGTAGTCGCTAAAGCGCAGGTCGGTGCTTTTGCGGGTTTGATGGTTGGTCATAGAAAGCAGGTGGGAGCGCCAATACTTGCCGTCGTATTGTTTCCATTCCTTTTGCTCCAACGTCTTCAGCAAATCGCCGCGGCGATCGAAGAAGTCGACCTTGCGGACCTGGTAATCCTTCTGGTCGATCCAGGCGAGCTGCCGTGAGTAACCGGAATGCTCGTAGCGTGGTTTTCGTTCGACCACATCGCAGGTCAGCTCACCACAGGATTCTGATCTGATATAGCGATAGGAGTACTTATTGAGCTCCAGCGCCGTGAAATCCTCGAAAGCGAATTCGCTACCCACGAAAGGGCCGGACTTGTTGACCGAAGAAATTCGTTTGACCCGCTTCAGTGCCGGCAGATAGAGCCATTGGTTGTCCGCGTCCAAAATTTTGGCGTGAGAAAGCAGGGCGGTGCCGTCGATATCGGCGGGGCTATCGAAGATGATGATGCTTTTATCACCGACCTGTTCGTCCGGAACCTCGAGAGTGTTCAGGACAAGGGTCCGCGTCGCTTCGCGGCCCGCAGCGTTTCGCAACACCATTTTCATCTTCACCCGGCTGTCGGTGAAACCCCGGTCCGAGCGGTCGCTGCGCGCCGCGATGGCGAAACCTTTTTCTTCGATGGTCTCGGCGCTTGTCTGAGCCGAGACCGTGATCAGGATGATCGAAAGAGCAGTGGCGATTTTATTCCGCTGCGTTTGCGAATGTCGCATCGGCGTTCTCCTTGTCGCGTTTGCCCAGCAACAGGAGTGCTGGGAGGAAGAGGAAATCAAAGATGAGAGCGAGGACGATCGCAATCGCGGTCAGCAAGCCCATCTCCGCGTTTACCTTAAATGTCGAGACCGCCAGTACGGAGAACCCAACCGTTAGGATCATTGTCGTGGTCATGATGGCCGGACCGACCGTGCGGAACGCATATCGCAGAGCATCTTCCGGCCCGAAACCTTTCTCCCGCCGGCCACGCAGGAACTTCGTCAGCAAGTGGACTGAATCATCGACCACAATGCCGAGCGCCGTCGCTGTGACCGTTGCTGCCGCCATGCCGACTTGTCCCACCAGCAATGCCCAAAGACCAAAAGTCATGAGCACCGGTACCGCATTGGGTAGCAGACTCAGAGCTCCCATGCCGATGCTGCGCAGAGCAAGCGCCATAATGATCGCGATCAAGGCAATGGCGATCAAGTTTCCTTGCAGCATGCTATTAATGTTGCGCTCGGAAATATGGGCGAACATCACCGACGCGCTTGTAGGGTTGGCGTGCATGGCGGGCGGTGTGTTCTCCTTCAGCCAATTTTCCGACCTGATTAGGAACTCCCGTAGCTGAACCGTCGTTACCTCATCCAGGGTGGCGGTGACACGGGTAGCGGATTTGTCGATATTGATCCGATCGTTCAAGTCGAGGCCGAACGGCAGCGACATTTCGTACAGAAGCAGGTATTGGGCGGCGAGGCGGCGGTCGTCCGGTATCGCATACCATGTCGCATCATCGCCGTGCATGTTCTTGTTGAGGCGTTTGATAATGTCCGTGTAGCTGTAGACATGGCGCACTTCGGGTTGTTTGCGGAGCCAAACGGTAAAGGCGTCGAGTTTTACCAGATATTCCGGATTGCTGATGCCGCCGGGCTCGCCTGCTTCGACCGAATACTCGATGGGATAGAGGCCGGCCAGATGTTCAATGGCAAACTCGGCGTCGCCTCGGAACTGGATCCGATGATCGAAATACTTCACCCATTGATCGTCGAGATCGATGGTCGGGATAACCGCGATCAAGGCCACGGCGACAATTCCGAAGCCGACCAAGATCGAGCGGTAGCGGCGAATAACGAACTCCGATAACCGGTCCATGAAGCGAAGGCTCCATCCACCGGCGACGTCGCGCCCTTTCGTCCGCAACGGCAGGAGGCTCATAACCGCGGGCAGAAACGCGAGAGAAATTGCCCAAGCGATGGCGATGCCGACGGCCGTGATATTTCCAAGATCGTGATAGGGCGGTGCGTCTGAGAAGTTCAGGGCGAGGAAACCGACAATGGTCGTCAGGCTGGTGATCGTGACGGCCAATGCGTTGATGCGCACACTTTCCTTGATCGCCGCGATCTTCTCCGATCCGTCGCGCATCAGACCGAGTTGAGTTACCAGGATATGGATACTGTCGGCGATGGCGAGCGTGAGCACGATTGTCGGCGCGGTAATCGATATTGGCGTCAGTTTAATGCCGATATATCCCGCAAACCCCATAGCGGCGGCGGTCGAAAATCCGATGACCAGCAATGTACCGATCGTGCCGGAAACGCTGCGCAATAGCGCCACCATGAAGACTAGCAACACCGCGTACATCAGCGGAATTAGCGTCATGGCGTCGGTTTGGCCGCTCTCCGCGAAGGCGTTGTTCAGCATCGACACGCCGCTGAGCGCGATGACGAGGTCGGGAAACTCTCGTTGGATCTCGTCACGGACCGCGCGGACGTGGGCGACCGCTTCGGGAACTTCAGTTAAGCTCTTTTCCGGATATTGCAGGACGATGTTGATGCCTGTCGTGCGTCCATCTCTGGCGATGAGATTGCCGCGCAATAGCGGTTCAGCAAGTGCGATGGCCTTGCGTCGGTCCAGTTCTCTTTGTGGCATATTCTTGCCGTCGCGCACCAGGTCCTAAACCGTGAGGTCATCTCCCGCCGCCCAACTGTGTTGAAAGTTGGTTAGGGAATCGACCCGGATCGCATAGGGCGTTTTCCATGCCGCGGCCGTAATGCGTTCCACTGCGTCCGCTTGCTCCGGTGTGAACAAGCCGCCGGTTTTCGGTTGGACGACAACCAGTATGTTGTCGTTCTTGGTGTAGATCGCTTGGAACCGCTCAAAATTGATCAGTTCGGGATTATCGGCCCCGAAGAAAACGCGATAATTATTGGCGAACTCCAAATGCCGGGCTCCGGAAGCAGCGCCCATGACGGCCGCGACGGTCAGGATGATAACGAACCAACGGTACCGAATAATGAAATTCGCGAAGGCGACGGCCCAACGATCGGAAAGTGAATCGGCCATTTATATTGTCCCAAATGAGAATTCCAGAATATACGTTCTGGAACGGAGAAAAAAAAGGCGCCAGATCAATGGCACTATAACAGAATAGTCATTCTGATAAAAATGTCAACTAGTCTTCTTCGCTTTTATCAGCGTGGCTAAAGCCGCGTCGACGGCAGGCCAAAGAGCTTCCGAATTCGTGCCGGCCCTGACCATCAACGCGAGACCCCGCGTCAATCCGACCATCATGAGACCGCTGGCATTCGAATCTACTTCACTCGGAATGTCGCCGTTGGATTGTCCGTTCCGGATGGCGCGAGCGAATAACGCTTGGTGATCCTTGTCAATCCGCTGCATCTCGGCGGAGACGTCTTTGTCATGAGGGGCCACTTCCGCGGACACATTTACAAATAAGCAACCGGCGCAGAATTGTTCGTCCTTGGCGTGCTCGCCAATCGTCCGCCAGTAGTCAATGATCTCCGAAAGCCCGGCGTCGGGTCGCTGCAGGCCAGACATCAGCAACTGGCCCATGGTTTGTTCGTAATAGCGGATTGCCGCGACCAAAAGTTCTTTCTTATTACCGAATGTCCCATAGAGGCCGTACCGGCTGACGCCGGTTTCCGATACGATGTCTTCCATCGAAGTATCGGCATAGCCGTTGCGCCAGAAAATTTGAGTGGCTTCGGCGAGGACGGTTTGAGGATCGAATTCTCTTAAACGCGGCATTGTTTCAGAATACCCGTTCTGTAAATCGGTGCAACCATAACTTAGATATTGGGTCGCGAGGTGAGATTTAAACCGTCAAATTATTCTCTGGTCCCGCAGGTATGCAATGATCTCGCTCGCTGCTGCATCCACGGAGAGGTCAGCTGTCTCCAGACGGATATCGGGTTGCAGCGGCGGCTCGTAGGGCGAATCGATGCCGGTAAAATTAGCGATCTCGCCCGCCCGCGCTTTCTGGTATAGGCCTTTGGGATCGCGTTCCTCGCAAAGTTCCAACGGCGTATCGACGAAAATCTCAACGAACTCGCCGTCTTCCAATTGCTCGCGCGCCATTTCCCGCTCGCTCCGGAACGGTGAAATGAAAGATACCAAAACGATCAGGCCCGCTTCGACGAACAGCTTCGAAACCTCGGAAATACGCCGGATGTTCTCGACCCGGTCGGCGTCGGTGAAGCCGAGGTCTCTGTTCAATCCGTGCCGGACGTTGTCGCCGTCGAGTATTTGCGTGTGGTGGCCAAGGGCATGGAGTTCGGATTCGAGCCGGTTGGCGACAGTAGATTTGCCCGAGCCCGACAGGCCGGTAAACCACAATACGCAGGGACGTTGGTTTTTGATGCGAGATCGCGCGGCCTTATCGATATCTAGGGCTTGATGAACGATATTGGTGGCGCGGCGCAATCCAAATGCGATGGTGCCCGCAGCGACGGTATGTTTGGTGTAGCGGTCGATCAGAATAAATGCCCCGGTCTCCCGATTTTCCTCATAAGGGTCGAATGCCACGACCGTATCCAAGGTCAAATTACAGACGCCGATGTCATTTAACGCCAATGTTTTGGCCGCGACATGATCCATGGTGTCGACATTGACGGTATAACGGAGGTCAGAGACGGTAGCGATCGTGGAGCGGGCTCCGATCTTGATTTCATAGGCGCGGCCGGGGAGCATCGGCTCCGTGTCCATCCAAAGCAGCGTAACCCGTAATTGGTCACTCACCTGGGCCGGTTGCGCGGCGTCCCCGATAATATCTCCGCGTCCGGTATCTATCTCTTCGGTCAGCGTGATCGTCACCGCGTCGCCGGTTTCTGCCGCATCCAAGTCGCCATTTGTGCCGAGAATGCGGGCAATACGGCTATGTTTCAGCGATGGCGAGACGGTTATTTCGTCGCCTGTATGGATTTCGCCAGACGCGATCGTGCCGCTATAGCCCCGGAACTCTCCATCCGCGCGATTGATGCGTTGTACGGGCAGTCGGAAAGAGGCGCTGTCACGGTCTCCTGCCGTATCGATAGTTTCCAATTGCGTCAATAATGATGGGCCTTGATACCATGGCATCCGGCCGCTGTTGTGCAGCAGATTGTCGCCTTGTAAGGCGGAGATTGGAATGCAGGAGATATCAGCGAACCCAAGTGTTTCGACCGCTTGCCGGTAATCTTCCGTAATCTTCCGAAAAGCCTCTTCCGCGTAATCGACTAAATCCATCTTGTTCACTGCCAAGATGACGTGACGAATACCGAATAGCGCAGCGATATGACTGTGTCGGAGCGTTTGGGTCAGCACGCCCTTGCGGACATCAACTAGAATCACGGCCAAATCCGACGTCGAGGCGCCGGTCGCCATGTTCCGCGTATATTGTTCGTGACCGGGTGTATCTGCGACGATGAAGCGCCGCCTGTCTGTCGTAAAATGCCGATAGGCGACGTCGATGGTAATGCCTTGTTCGCGCTCCGCCTGTAATCCATCGAGGAGCAGTGAATAATCGGGTGTATTGCCGGCGCCAGAATCTTTTTCCAGTGCGGTTATCTGATCGTCGAGAATGAGTTTCGTGTCATGCAGTAGCCGTCCGATGAGCGTGCTCTTGCCGTCATCGACGCTGCCACAGGTCAAAAATCGGAGAATTCCCGACGGCATTAAAAATAGCCTTCCTGCTTCTTACGCTCCATCGATCCCGAACCGTCGTGATCGATAGTCCGGCCCTGGCGCTCCGACAATCTGGATGTGGAGAGCTCAGCGAGAATTTCGTCGACATTACGCGCCTCCGACGCGATGGCGCCGGTCAGTGGGTAACACCCCAAGGTGCGGAATCTCACTCGGCGTAACGCCGGTATTTCGCCGGGTAGAAGCGTGAGTCGCTCGTCGTCACGCATGATGAGCATGCCGTCGCGCTCGACCACCGGCCGCTCTTTGGCGAAGTAGAGCGGGACCACGGGAATGTCCTCGGCGGCGATGTATTCCCAGACATCGCGTTCGGTCCAATTCGACAAGGGAAAGGCGCGCAGGCTCTCGCCTGGATTCAGACGACAGTTGAAGAGACGCCACAACTCGGGACGTTGATTGCGTGGGTCCCAACGATGCGCGGCACTACGGAACGAAAGCACCCGTTCTTTCGCCCGTGATTTTTCCTCGTCTCGGCGGGCGCCTCCGAATGCCGCATCGGATTTATACAGGTCGAGCGCTTGCTTGAGGGCTTCGGTCTTCATGATATCTGTGTGGACGGAGGAGCCGTGATCAAAGGGGTTAATCCCACGCGCGAGACCATCCGGATTGATATGGACGATCAGCTCGATGCCCAATTCCCGAACCCTTTGATCGCGAAAGGAGATCATCTCTTTGAACTTCCAGGTCGTATCGACATGCAGGAGCGGGAACGGGAGCTTTGCCGGATAGAATGCTTTCATCGCGAGGTGCAGCATCACAGCCGAATCTTTGCCGATCGAATACAACATGACCGGTTTTTCAGCTTCAGCCACGACTTCACGAAAGATATGAATGCTTTCCGCTTCCAGTTCTTTCAAGTGAGGCGCCAGGATTTTGGAGCGACCAGTCATCGTGCCCGGTTGAGATCGTCAGCCCAGCATTAGGTATGACATGTGAAAGTGTTTTAGCAAGTTCCGTCAGACGGTTGCGGTAACGACGAACTGCGGATTGACGGCAAAATAGGTCCCGTCTTTCAAGGCGGCGGTGGCGATATCCAAAACCCGCTGGATCGCTGCTTCGTCGAGAGTTCCGGCCTCGCGTGCGTAGCCCGCGATGTTTTGTGCGAAATTCAACATGCGTCCCTTGATGTCCGGTGCGGCCAGAATCTGCACCTGCACATCGGCGAAGCCCGCGGAACGGGCCAGGCCGTATAGCTTGCGCCCAATATTCGGTGTCCGGAACGCATGCGCGGCAGCGTCTACCAATGCACGCCATTCCGCTGGTGGCACTGGGTCGATGGCGACCATCGAGAAGTCACTGTCGATCGCGTGGGCCTTACCGCCGTTCTTCAAGATGCGTTGAAATTCACGGAAAGTTTCCGCCGGATCATCTACGTATACCATGACGTTCTTGGCGATGATTCGATCCAGGACCGTATCCGCAAGGGGCAATCCGGCGCCCGTCAGATGGTGCAGCGTCAAGCGGTCGGAGAGGCCAGCCGCTTCGGCCTTTACGCGCGTGCGTTCGATAAAGTCGGCGCTGACGTCGAAGGAGTGGACGTGACCCTCCGGACCGACACGCTCCAGTAGTTGCAGTGTCAGAAAGCCAGGGCCGCAACCGAGGTCGCCCACGGTTTGTCCCGGCATGATATCCGCGGGTTCCAGTAATCGTTCGAAGGCTGGACTCCACTGGAACATTTGCTCGTAGCGGTCCAACCGTTCGTCTTCGATTTCGACCCAATGGTCCTTGTAATAGGAATCGAGGCTCATGTTGGTGTTCCATCTGGTGCAGTAGGCAATCTATCGGATTCTGGAGGGTGGGCCAATGTCTCGCCATTTGGGGCTTTGTTCGCTCGGGAATATAGAGATACTTTTCTCGCAAAGCTTAAATCAAGGCACACTCGATGCTTTCCCCACTTCGTTGGTTAGGTCGACAAGGTACGCGCGCCGTGGCAGTGGTGATTTTGCTCGCCATCGCGGTGCCGCCGCTTGGAGAAATATTGCGACCTTACGTAGCGGGTGCGGTGTTCTTTTTGTTGGTGATTGCTTTCCTACGGGTGGATCCGGTTGCCCTCGTGGGACACCTGCGGCGCCCCGGTCTTGCATTGGCCGCCACCATCTGGACGTCGATCGCCATTCCCTTGCTGCTCGGCGGCAGCGGCATGGCGGTGGATATCGGCGAGATGTCGCCGGGTCTATTCGCTGGAATTGTTCTGCAATCCGCATCTGCTCCGATGATGGCGGCCCCCGCACTCGCGGCATTGTTGGGCTTGGATGCGACCTTAGTCCTCATCGCACTGGTCTCGAGCTCCGCGCTGGTGCCCCTGACCGCACCCTTCTTTGCCTATCTTTTTCTGGGCGATGCGCTGTCTATCTCTCCCGCCACGCTGGGATGGAAGCTGTTCGGATTGTTGGCAAGTTCGGCAATTGTCGGGCTCGGCTTGCGGCGGCTCATCGGGATCACGCGTATCGAGCGATACCGCCTGGAGATCGACGGCGGTAATATCGTTGGGCTTTTCATATTTGCCGCTGCCTTGATGGGGGATGTGGCGTCGGGTTTGCTCGCAGACCCTTTGCTTTGGTTCGGCTTGTTGGCAGCCGGGTGTCTCGCCTTCGTGATTTTTTTCGGCTTATCCGTTTTGGTGTTTTGGCGTACTGGCCGCGAGGCGGCGCTCGCCGTCGGTTTTATGACGGCGCAGCGGAATGTTGGGCTCATGTTGGCCGCGGCAGGCGGATCGCTTGCTGACGTTACCTGGCTTTACTTCGCGCTCAGTCAGTTGCCCGTGTATCTGTCGCCGCATCTAATGGTGCCCTTGATCGAACGCCTTCAAGGGTCGCGCGCGAAATGTTGAAGGGAGGGCCGATTGCGCAGAGACACGTAGTCAGCGTAGATAAGTCAACTCTCATTTATGCGTGACCTTAACGACCGCTTGAACGGATCCCAAACATGCGTCTCCAACATGCCCTCCCTCTTCTGTTGATAGCGCCCATTGCCGCGGTTCATGTAATGCCGACACCCGCGACGGCGGCAGATGACGGAT
>JABJCS010000843.1 GCA_018665505.1 Alphaproteobacteria bacterium | reverse complement strand
TTGCTTGATACTTTGGTCTCGGCTGTTGGCGAAGAGCGCGGCAACGCGTTGTACCGCAAGTATGTAGATGTATTTCCTGCTGCGTATCGGGAGGACACAACTCCTGAAGCCTCCGTCTTTGATATTGAGAGGTTTGAAAAGATATCGAAGACTGGTGAATTCGATTTGGACCCGTATCAGATGCGTGGCGCGTCTGATTCCGAATTTCGGGTTCGCCTCTATAGCAGCGGTAGCCCGGTCCTGTTGTCCGATGCTCTACCTGTTTTGGAGAAGATGGGGCTCATTGTCGCCAGTGAAAATCCGTATGAATTACACTTCGGTGATGCCGGGAAGATGATGTTTATTCATGATTTCGGTGTTCACCTACGCAATGGAAGAGAGATCGAATTTGATAAAGTTCGTCTGCCTTTTAAAGAATGTTTTACCCGTGTCTGGCGCGGTGAAATGGAGAATGACGGCTATAACGAACTCGTGCTTGCAGCTGGACTGAGCTGGCGGTAGGTCGTGATTATCCGGGCTTATAGCAAGTTCTTACGACAAGCCCGCATCCCTTTTAGTCAAGAATATATGGAGCAAACGCTCTCAGCGAATGGTTCCTTAAGCAGAGGGCTGGTCGAGATATTTGAGACAACCTTCGATCCGGAGAGAAAAGACAAAGCGGAGCGGAAGGCCAAGACGATCCGCCGTCGGATTGAGGCGGAGTTGGATAAGGTCTCGAACCTTGATGAGGACCGCATTATTCGATCGTTTCTCAAATTAGTGGAAACGACGTTGCGGACGAATTTTTATCAATGCGATTCGAATGGAGAGCCAATTTCCTACCTCTCTTTAAAATTAAACAGCCAAGAAATCGAAGACCTACCGAAGCCCCGACCTCTGCGAGAAATTTTCGTCTACAGCCCGCGCTTCGAAGCGGTGCATCTGAGGTTCGGACTAGTGGCGCGCGGAGGCCTTCGATGGTCGGACAGACGTGAAGATTTCCGCACGGAAGTATTGGGCTTGGCCAAAGCTCAACAGGTCAAGAACGGGGTCATCGTTCCGGTGGGCTCGAAAGGCGGGTTTGTGCTGAAGAATGCGCCGCCGATGTCAGATCGAGACGCCTACATGGCGGAGGGTGTCGAATGTTACAAATTGTTCGTCGGCGCCATGCTGGAAATCACCGATAATCTCAAAGGTGATAAGATTGTGGCTCCGCGCAATGTCGTTCGGCGCGACGATCCAGACACTTACTTGGTGGTTGCGGCGGATAAAGGAACAGCGACCTTTTCAGATTTTGCAAACGGCGTGGCGCACGAGAAAGGGTTCTGGCTCGATGATGCTTTCGCGTCCGGTGGTTCGGCGGGATATGACCATAAAAAAATGGGCATTACGGCAAAGGGTGCCTGGGAATCCGTGAAGCGTCATTTCCGGGAGATGGGGCATGACACTCAGACCGAAGAGTTTACCGCCGTGGGCTGTGGAGACATGTCCGGTGATGTGTTTGGCAACGGTATGCTGTTATCGGAACAGATAAAACTCATAGGCGCTTTCAATCATCTGCATATTATTGTCGATCCCGACCCTGACCCCGCGAAAAGCTATGAAGAGCGCAAGCGATTGTTCGATTTACCGCGGTCGGGCTGGATCGATTACGACCCCAAGCTGATTTCGAGGGGGGGCGGCGTCTTTGAGCGATCGGCAAAATCCGTCAAATTAACACGCGAGATTAAGCAGGCTTTTGGGATCGAGCGCGATTCTGTGACGCCGAATGAATTGATCAAGGCGATCTTACTGGCCCATGTTGATTTGCTGTGGTTCGGCGGGATAGGGACCTACATCAAGGCGGCATCTGAAAGCGATTCGGACGCCGGTGATCGAGCCAATGATCCCATTCGCGTCAACGGAGGTGAGTTGAATTGCAAGGTCGTGGGCGAAGGCGCCAATTTGGGGGCCACACAACGCGGGCGGGTTGAATTTGCCATGGCGGGTGGCGGGCTGAATACGGACTTCATCGATAATTCAGCCGGCGTCGATTGCTCCGATCATGAAGTGAATATCAAGATCGTCTTCGGCGACGTCGTACAGCGTGGCGATATGACGATGAAGCAGCGCGACAAATTATTGATGAAGATAACCGACGAGGTCGGCACGCTGGTATTGCGCGTTAATTATCAGCAATCCCAAGCAATTACGACAGCGGAAGCGGTCTCTCATCGTCTATTGGACCGTCAGAACAGGTTTATGCGCAGCTTGGAACGCGAAGGTTTATTGGATCGTGAGATCGAGTTCTTACCCGATGAGGAGGAGGTCGCCAGGCGTCTTTCCATGAATGTCGGAATGACGCGGCCAGAAATTTCAGTTTTGTTGTCTTATGCCAAGATTGTCACCTATGACGAAATTTTGGCGAGTGACCTGCCGGATGAAGAGCTTCTGGCCGAAGATTTGTTGCTCTATTTTTCAACGCCGTTACGGAAGACATATCGAGACGCCATCATGGGTCACAAATTGCGGCGTGAGATCATCGCAACCATGGTGACCAATTCGATGATCAACCGGGTCGGCGCCACTTATATTCATGAGATGCACGATGCAACCGGTTGTCCGAGCGACGTTATCGCCCGGGCCTATCTGATTTCGAGAGATGCATTTGAGCTGCGGAAAATTTGAAATGGAATTGAGGCGTTGGACAATAAGGTCGACTCAAAACTTCAAACCGCGATGCTTCAAGAGGCCAACAAGCTGGGACAGAGGAATGTTCAGTGGTTCTTGAGGAATGAGAGCCAGCCGATGAATATCACCCAGATCATGGATAAATTTGCGGCCGGCATTCGCGAATTGCATGCGAGTATCGACACGATTGTCGGAGCGGCGGATAAAGCGGCGATGAAGTCCCGTGAAGCAAGGTTGTTCGGCGAAGGTGTGCCGCAGAAACTCGCCAGGGAAATTGCCAAACTGAACGTCTTAGCGTCGGCGTGCGACATCGTTCGAATCGCAAACGCGTCAAAGCAACAGGTGACAAAAGTCGGCGCTGTCTATTTTGGCATCGGCAGCAGTTTGTCAGTCGATTGGTTGAAGAATGCCGCGGCTTCTCTCACACCAGAAAACGAATGGCAGAAACGAGCATTGGATGCGGTTGTCGACGACCTCTTCGCACATCAAAGTGCTCTCACGCAACGAGTGCTCGATATGCGTGGAAATAACCGTCCAGTAGACAAATCGATCGAGCAATGGATCGACGGACGAGGGGCAGCCGCCACACGAGTACGAGACCTCGTCGGCGATCTGCGAACAGTCGATGGTCTCGATATTTCCATGCTCGCGGTTGCGAACCGCGAACTGCGGAATCTCGTCGGCGATTAGTGTCTGAAGTGGCGCATGCCCGTGAAGACCATCGC
>JABJCS010000842.1 GCA_018665505.1 Alphaproteobacteria bacterium | reverse complement strand
TTCCTCCGATGCCTCGTGCATGGTGAAGAGTGGCCGCACCGGTCCTGGCTCCACTTCCAGCCGGACATCCGGATCAGGAGACACGAGTCCGCCCATAAGCCGTTGCACCTCGACGAAATCCTCCGGCGTCGGTGCCACGCATAATACTTCCGCATGGCATTCGGTCGGAATGACATTGACGAAATTGCCTCCCTCGATCACGCCGACGCGGAATGTCCTCTCCCGCTCCACATCGCTGAAGCCTTCAACTTCCGTGATGAGCCGTGCCATGACGCTGATCGCGCTCTTACCGACACCCTTGGCGACTCCCGCATGGGCGGGCCGCCCGTATGTATGCAGCTTGTAGCGCAAGAAAGCGTGGCGGCCGGTGACGAATTTACCCGGTTTTCCCGGCTCCGGCACCAGGACATAGCGGCTGGCCTTCGCCTCCGCCTCGATCAAGGCGCGGGTAGAAGGGCTGCCGACCTCTTCGTCCGGAATGAACAGAAACGTGACCGGCAGACCAAGGCTACCACGCGCCGCGATCAGCTTTTCGACGGCGTGAACGGCGAGATACATACCGCCCTTCATATCGAGGACACCAGGACCGTAGAGCCTGTCCCCGTCCCGCGTCACCGCCAGGGTTTCGGCCAAGGTGCCAACCAGATGCACCGTGTCCAAATGTCCCAGCACCAGAATGCCCGGCCCCTCGCCCCATTCGAAACGGGCGCGCACCACATCGCCGAATCCATCGCTGCCCGGAATCCGTTCGACAGCGGCTCCCAATCCCGCCATCGTCTGCGCGGCGACATTCATCATCCGGTTGACGGCAGCGGCATCAAAGCTCGGACTCTCGATCGACGCCCACGCGGCGATCCCGGCGGCTATTTCTTCCGCGTCAAAAATATTCTCGTAGAACGTCACGTCGCAGACCTAACCAACGGGCGGCTCAGCATCCTCAATATGTTCGGTTGGTTGCGGTGTGGTGGTCATCAAGGTGACTCCGTCCGGCGCGTTGAACTGATGCCAAGTATTCTGCGGCACGATGGCGATCATTCCCGCCGTCAAATCAACATTCTCAACCTTGTCCTCGGTCTTCAGGGTCAGCGTCACCGCGCCCTTGAGAATTTGCACGATCTCGTCGCCGCTCGGATGGCGCTCCCACTGGCTGGTCCCGGAAAATCCACCGGTGAAGATACCGCCATCGCGATAATCCGCGACCCGTGCGAAAGTTCCCTTGGTATCAGTGTGAATGGTCCGCCCTTCGAGAAAGGTGACGGTGTCGAGCACTTCTTCCAGATCGTATGCTTGCGCCATGATGTTCCTCCTATCGGTGGGAGATCGTATCACAAAACCCCAAGAGCCCCCACCCTACCCCTCCCCCGCACGCGGGAGAGGGAATTCTAGCCAGCATCTCGGTGATGTCCCCTCTCCCGCTTGCGGGGGAGGGTTAGGGTGGGGGGCTTTCGATTACCCTACCGCTGCTTCGCCGCCCCTGAGCTCGTCAGTGCCGCAATATCGGACGCCCCGAAGCCCCATTCGGCCAAGGCTTCCTCCGTGTGCTCGCCCGCATAGGCGCAGCCCATGGAGGTTTTACTTTCGGTGCGCGAGAACTTCGGTGCTGGCCCCGGCTGCATGAAACCGTCGACCTCAATGAAGGTGTCCCGCGCCACGTTGTGATGGTGCTTGATGGCTTCACTCGGGCGCAGGACGGGCGCATAGCAGATTTCCCTCTGCTCCATGATGTCGGTCCATTCTTCCCGCGTCTTGGTTTTGAAGATCGCCGCGAGCTTTTCCGTCATTTCCGGCCAAGCATCCCGGTCGGCTTGCGGCGGCAGGTTCGCCTGGTCCAATCCCACGGCTTTCAGCATTTCCGCATAGAACTGCGGCTCGTTGGAGCCGATGCAGATATGCTCACCATCACTTGTTTCGTATACGTTATAATGATGGCAGCCACCGTCGAGACGGTTTTCCTCGCGTTCCTCGACATAACGGCCATCCGCGAGCATTCCGTACACTGACGACATCAGCGACGTCGCACCTTCGACCATCGAACAATCGACCACTTGGCCTTCGCCGGACTTCTGCGCTTCGATATAGGCAGCGAGCGCGCCCATCGCCATGTATAGAGCGCCGCCGCCGAAGTCACCGACGAGATTGAGCGGTGGGACCGGGCCTTTCTCTTTTGTTCCGATAGCGTAAAGAGCCCCGGTAAGTGCGATATAATTGATGTCGTGGCCTGGTGTTTTGGCAATTGGGCCGTCTTGACCCCAGCCCGTCATACGCCCAAAGACGACCTTCTTGTTTCGGGCGAAAACAACGTCGGGCCCGAGCCCAAGCCGCTCCATCACGCCCGGCCGGAAGCCTTCGATGATGATATCCGCCTTGTCACAGAGCTTTAGCGCTGCCTCGACACCGTCCGGGTGTTTGAGATCGAGCGCCAGGTTTTTGCGGCCGCGCAGCAGGTTATTGTATTTCGGCTCGTACATGTCATTGCCGACATTCATAGCCCGATCGACTCGAATGACCTCGGCCCCCATATCGGCCAGCAACATGCAGCAAAACGGCCCCGGCCCAATGCCCGCGAACTCAACAACTTTCACACCCGACAACGCACCCATGGCGATACTCCTTCATTTGATTTGAAGAAGGAGATAACGCGCGAAATTGGGACGTCTAGCTAAGACGCTCCGCCACGGCCTCGCAGAACTCGGTCGTGCTCGCGGTTCCGCCTTGGTCCGGGGTCAATCGGTCTTCATCGCGGTAGACCGCATCGATGGCATTTTCCAGGCGATCCGCCGTCTCGCCATAGCCGAGATGGCGCAGCATCATGCTTGCCGTCCGCATTGTCGCGGTGGGGTTGATGATGTTCTGCCCCAAGAGATCGGGTGCCGTTCCGTGGATCGGCTCGAAATAGGCGTAATCGTCACCGTAGCATCCGCTCGGGCAGAGACCGAGGCCACCGATCAAGCCGCCGGCCGCGTCCGAGAAAATATCCCCGTAGAGGCTGGGGAGGACCACGACATCCATCTCCTGCGGCTCGACGATGATACGCCGGGCGAAATCGTCGATCAGCCAGTTCTCGTACTCGATATCCGGATACTCCTCGGCGACCCGGGTACAGACCTCGAGGAACAGCCCGTCCGGCTGCGGGATCAGATTGTGTTTGGTGCCACAGGTGAGCTTGCCCCGCTTGCCGGCGGCCTTGCGTTCGCGGGCGAGCTCAAACCCGTAGCGGCAGATCCGCTCCGCCCCGCCTTCGGTGATCACTTTGACCGCGTATTTCCCACCGCCAAACTCTTCCGCGAGCTCATTGAGCGTAGATTTGGCCCGGCCGCTCGACAGATTTAGCGGGAAAAGTTCCTCGAGATCACCACCGATGCCGAGTGCCAAATCCTCCAGGTTCTCGCGCAGGATCACCATGTCGATGCCCTCGGGCTCGGCAAGTGGGCTCTTGCAGCCCGGAATCCAACGCGCCGGTCGAACGTTCGCGAAGGTACCCTTGCCCCAGCGGAGGTAACGCACGATTTCAGTCGATGCATTGCTGCCCGCGCCGAAAAGCGTAGCGTCGGCGTTGTCGATGGCGACGCGCGTCTCGTCCGGGAAACCCGTCCCGTGAGATTTCACGGCATCGTCGCCACTGGGCGGAAACTCAAAATCGATCTCCAGGCCCAGCGTCTTCAGAAGCTCAACAGTCGGATAAACGGCCTCCGGCGCAGCATCGTCGCCCGGTATGACAACGACATTCTTGCGATTGGACATACAACCTCCCCCTTCGACAACATTCTCTTAAGCTTTATCAAAAGAGGTATAGCGGTGCGAAGAAGCGACGAGACCCTCCCTCTCCCGCAAGGGGAGAGGG
>JABJCS010000841.1 GCA_018665505.1 Alphaproteobacteria bacterium | reverse complement strand
TGTCGTATTACGATGTTGATCAACCGGCGGTGCGCCTGCTGGGGCTCAGCAATTGGGCGCAGACCGCGAATATCGAAACCGAACCGTCGTTAAGCCGGGGTTGGTATGCTGCGCCACCACGTGAGGAACGGCAGAATTTTTTCCAAAGATACCGCAAACTATATGGTCGCCCGCCCGCGGCGATCGCTTCGCTTGCGTATGATGCAACCGCGCTCGCTATCGTTTTAGCGCAATCGAACGAGCCGAACGTCTTTGCGCGAAGCCGATTGGTTCAACCGTTTGGATTTCTTGGCGTTGACGGGCTGTTTCGCTTGCGCGAGGAGGGCGTGGCCGAGCGGGTTTTCGAAGTGCGTGAAGTCACCCGCAAAGGATTTACGGTCCGTAAGCCGGCCGCGACCGCATTCCCGCAAGCCGGCGGGTAGGTCTTAAGGCAACAGCCGTTCGATCAGCGTATCGAGATGTAATTGACCGGCTTCCGTTGCCCGCACGCAGGTCGCGTCATCGTGGATCAAACCTTCTTCGGTAAAGGCGTGTAACGCATCGGTGTTTAACAGTGTTTTGAACGATGCGCCCGCTGCTTCCTGAAATCGCGCGTCTGGAATGCCTTCTGCGGTGCGTAATCCCATGATCACCAATTCCACAAGTTTGTCCTCGATGGAGAGCGCAACCTGATCGCGGGTTCCGTGCCCGTCCCGCTCGACCGCTTCAAGCCAACGCTCCGGCAATTTTCGGCGCTCGGTCGCAAATTTAGTTTCGTCAATGGTGACCCGTCCATGAGCGCCCGGGCCGATGCCGACGTAATCTTGATACCGCCAATAAAGTAGATTGTGGCGACACTCAGAGCCCGGCGCTCCGTGATTCGAAGTCTCGTAGGCCGGTAATCCGGCATCCGTCAACCAAGCTCGAGTTTCCGTGAACATTTCCGCTGCGAGGTCTTCATCCAGAGGTGTTAGTTTTCCTTGGCGCCAAAGGCCGTGGAAAGGCGTCCCGCGTTCGATTGTGAGCTGGTAAAGCGAGAGGTGCGATCCCGCGAGACTCAAGGCTCTATCCAACTCACGGCGCCAGTCGGCCAAAGTTTGATCGGGTCTGGCGTAAATCAAATCAAAGCTGTAGCGGCCGAAATGCGTGGCCGCGATTTCAATTGCTGCAATGGCTTCGGCCCCAGAATGTTCGCGCCCGAGAAACTCTAGAACGGTGTTGTCGAACGATTGCACGCCGATGGAAAGCCGATTGACACCGGCGTCCGCGAGCGCTTTGAAGTTCTCGATCTCAACGGATGTCGGGTTGGCTTCGGTGGTGATCTCGACGTCCGGGGCAAATCCCCAGCAGTCGCGAATTTTCTCAATCACAGCTGCGGCGGTTTCCGGGGGCATGAGCGATGGTGTCCCGCCACCAAAGAAGATGCTTGTGACGGGACGTTGGGGTCCGCTGGCGGCAGCGTGCTCGATTTCTGCCAGCAATGCCGCGCGCCAGCGTGCCTGGTCGACTTTGTCACGGACATGGCTGTTAAAATCGCAATAGGGACACTTGGAAAGACAAAAGGGCCAATGGACGTAGACGCCGAAGGGCTCCACGGTCGGGCTCAGTGGAAACAAGCGGCGACGAGTTTTCCGAACGCGTCGGCGCGGTGGCTAATGGTATGTTTTTCGGTTTGATCCATTTCACCGAAGGTTTCGGCGCGGCCATCGGGCAAGAACATCGGGTCGTATCCAAAGCCCGCGGAGCCGCGTGGCGGCCAAACCAAATCTCCTTTGACCAAACCTTCGAAAGTTTCCACATGCCCGTCCGGCCACGCGAGGGCTAGGGCGCAAACAAATTGTGCGGTTCGGGCGCTTTCTGGCGTCAGGAGAGACTCGATCTTTTCCATCGCGACGGCAAAGTCTTTCTCCGGACCGGCCCAACGCGCTGAATAAATGCCTGGATCGCCGCTCAATGCATCGACTGCCAGCCCGGAATCGTCTGCGAGTGCTGGTAGTTGTGCGGCATTCGCCGCCGCTTCCGCCTTCAATATGGCATTGGCAATAAAGGTGTCGCCGGTCTCCTCGGGCTCTTCCAGAGATAGTTCTCCGGCTGAACGAACCGCGATGCCGAAGGGGCGCAGCAAGTCGTCGATTTCCCGGACCTTGCCCGGATTATGGCTGGCGATAATCAGCTGCTTTTCGGTGAAACGCCGCGCCATTGTCGTCAGAAACCAAGCGCCGCTTTTTGAGCGGTCACCAATTGCGCGATACCGTCCGTGGCGAGCGTCAGCAATTCGTCGAATTGCGCGCGTGAGAAAGGATCGCCTTCGGCGGTGCCTTGCACCTCGACGATACCTGCGGCCCCAGTTAGAACGAAATTCGCGTCGGCTTGCGCCGTAGAATCCTCCGCATAGTCCAGATCAAGCACCGCCGCGTCGTTCCACAATCCGCAAGAAACTGCCGCGACATTGTCGGTCAGCGGAATGGTCTTAACCGCGCCGATCCGCTGCAAATGCTGAAATGCCAGATGCAGGGCAACAAAGCCGCCTGTAATAGCAGCGGTTCGCGTGCCGCCATCCGCTTGCAGAACGTCACAGTCGATCCGAACCTGACGCTCGCCGAAGCCTTTCATATCCGTCACTGCCCGTAAGCTGCGACCGATCAAGCGTTGGATTTCCTGAGTGCGTCCCGTCGACAGGGTCCGCTTGCGGTCGTTCCGCGTATTAGTGGCGCGCGGTAACATACCGTATTCGGCCGTCACCCAGCCCCGGCCGCTATTGCGCATGAAAGGCGGCACGGAATCTTCGACGCTGGCGGTGCAAAGCACGTGCGTGTCACCAAATTTCGCCAGACAGGATCCTTCCGCATATTTGGAAAATTCCGTCTCCAAGACGATTTCGCGCAATTCGTTGGGGGCTCGGCCCGATGGTCGCATAGCGGTGGCTCTCCTTGAGTTTCGCCGCAAGCTAGCGACTGCGACGACGGAGGTCCAGCCGCAGGATGGTGAAGTCTGTAGCGCGGGTCTCATTGACGCTCACAGGTGGGCTCACTACATTCTCGACACCATGATAACTGAAATGAACGAACGTTCGAGAGAGATCATGCGTCTCATTGTCGAGGCGTATACCGAGACCGGCTCGGCTGTTGGCTCACGCACGCTTTCCCGGCGTCTCGATTTGCCGCTGTCGCCGGCGACGGTGCGCAATGTCATGGCCGATCTGGAAGAACTCGGTCTGCTGTATTCGCCGCATACGTCGGCGGGGCGCCTGCCGACAGAGGCTGGATTGCGGATGTTCGTCGACGGGTTGCTGGAGATCGGCAATCTGACCGAAGACGAGCGAGCGCACATCGAAAGCCAATGCGCGGCTACCGGCCGCAGCTCGCAAAAAGTTTTGGAAGAAGCTTCTGATATGCTTTCGGGCCTGTCGTCCTGCGCGGGGCTGGTTATGGCACCGACTCAGGAAGCGACGCTTCGGCATATCGAATTCGTGCCGCTCGGACCCGGGCGTGCCCTCGTCGTTTTGGTCAGCGAAAGCGGTATGGTGGAGAATCGGGTCATCGATATTCCGCTGGGCATGCCGACTTCGAAATTGGTTCAAGCGACGAATTTCCTAAGCGCCAAACTCGGTGGCCGCACCTTGGCGGATGCCCGGGAGGATATCGATGGAGAAATTAATGCGCATCGGGCCCAACTCGATGCATTGACCACACAGGTGGTCGAGGCTGGATTGGCGACATGGTCGGCGGGCGACAGCGAAGGCGGGGTTTTGATCGTGCGTGGTCAGGCCAAGCTTTTGGATGACGTGACGGCGCTGGGCGATCTGGAACGCATTCGCGGATTGTTCGAAGCGCTGGAGACAAAAGAATCGCTTCTCCGACTCTTGGAAGTGACGGAGACCGGTGATGGGGTACAAATTTTTATCGGCGCCGAGAATGAATTATTCTCGCTATCTGGCTGCTCGATGATTATAGCGCCTTATCAGAACCACCAAGAACAGATTGTTGGCGCGATCGGCGTGATCGGACCGACCCGTATGAATTACGCACGCATTATTCCGATGGTCGACTATACGGCTAAGCTTGTCGGGCGGGTGCTCGGCTGAGGAGAGAATGAGAAAATGATGGATAACAACGAAGACCGGGACGAAGAGACGGCTCCGATGGAGGAGCCGGTCGAGGAAGTTCAAATTTCCGATGAGGCGCAGCAAATCGTGGAAGAATCGGCTGTCGATTCGGCAGAGGCAGAAGTGCCCGACGAGCCGGAAGCCGCACCGGAGCCGTCGCCCGAGCAAGAGGCGGCCGAAATGAAGGACCGATTGCTGCGGGCCTTGGCCGATGTGGAGAATACCCGCCGTCGGGCCAAGCGCGATGTCGAAGACGCGCGTAAATACGCGGCCAGTAATTTTGCGAAGGACTTGCTGAACGTGTCCGACAATCTTCGCCGCGCATTGGATACAGTGAGCGAGGAGACGCGGGAAGGCGACGACAATGTGAAGAATCTCGTACTGGGCATCGAGATGGTCGAAAAGGAATTGCTGACAGCCTTCGAACGTCAGGGCGTTTCCAAAGTCGACCCGCTCGGCGAGCCGTTCGATCATAATTTTCATCAAGCGATGTATGAAAAACCAGATACGGAATACCCCAACGGGACGGTCGCTGAGGTGATGCAGGCGGGATATGTCATGCATGACCGGTTGTTGCGCCCGGCAATGGTGGCTGTTGCGAAGGGCGGAAGCGAGGAACAAGACCCGCCGAGCGAGGTAGACCCCGTGGATACCACCGCCTAGAAAACCTTCCCGCCGATTAAATTAAATCCGAGGCTGGATTGTGCGCAGCGTGGTTGGCTTTAGCAGCGTCCGACCCAGAGACTGCGTAGCAATAGGCGCATCCATGTGGACATGTGTCATAGGCCCCGATATCCCGTGATGCATTACAGAGGCAGTCGGGACGATTTCCTTTGATTGGGGCAGATAACGCTTCGCCCGATACAATCGACAATCGTGCGGCGTCTATGCAGGCAGCGGGCTCAGCACCGCCGACGACGAACGCCGGCTGACTGCAGACCGTCAATCGCATGCCATGTTCGTCAGCGATGCCGGTGAGCGCGGCCACCAGGTCGAGACTTTCTTCCCGATCGGGCTCACGCCACTCAAAGCAGAATTGCCGCGCCGCCGCGTCGATATTTTTCCGAGTCTTGCGATAGGAGTGCATGAACGAGATCGTGACTTCATTCGTTGAGTGCTGGAGTTGCTTTGCGATGAGGCGGAAATTATCCAGATGCCAGGAGATTGGCGTCAACGTGGTGACCACAATCGGGTCGTAGCGCCAAACAACAGAAAATGGCCCGAAGATGCGGGCGGTGTTCCGTATATCGGCGATGGCGCGTTCGGTCGCCACGACGCTACGTTCCAGCGCGTGGGGGTAGCCCGTCACGGTGTATTGCACGTAGAACGGTGCGCTTTCGGCAATCGCCGGCAGATAGCCCACAAAGGGCGCGAGGTTGCGCGTCCAGAGCACAAAGCCGTCGACATCCTCGCGCTTCAGGGAAACCGTGTAAGGTTTTCGGTTCCATGGATTGACCGCCTGGCATGCCCCTGCGGCCAGTCGGCGCATGAACCAATCCCCGTAAAATGCAGGGATATCCGTTCGATAACTGGCCGAAATGATCATTATGATGCTCGTTTTCTGTTGCAAACCGCGTATTTGCGAATAATTTGCGTCGCCTGTGGTTCTTGTAGTCGCTCCAACCTGATCTTATATAGCCGGAAGCTAGGCATGACACTGTCGTGCCGCGTGTTGACGGAGATTATGAGCCGGAGCCGCAAGTCGGGCCGGCCGATCTCGCCGAGCGATAGGACAAAAAAAGGTTAAGCAAATGAGCAAAGTAATCGGTATCGACCTGGGTACGACGAATTCGTGCGTTGCCGTAATGGAAGGGGCGCAGCCTAAGGTCATCGAAAGTTCCGAAGGCTTCCGAACGACGCCTTCGATGGTTGCATTCACCGAATCGGATGAACGCCTCGTCGGACATTCCGCGAAACGCCAAGCGGTCACCAATCCGGAGAGCACATTCTTCGCCATCAAGCGCCTCATTGGACGGCGCTTTGAGGACAAAGAGACGAAGCGGGATATGGAACTTGTTCCCTATAGCATCGTTGAAGGCGAGAACGGTGATGCCTGGGTTGAATGTCGGGGCAATCAATACGCACCGAGCCAAATCAGCGCCTTTATCCTGCAAAAGATGAAAGAGGACGCGGAAGCTTATCTCGGTGAGACAGTCGACCAGGCTGTCATCACGGTGCCGGCCTATTTCAACGATTCCCAACGCCAAGCGACAAAAGACGCCGGTAAGATCGCTGGCCTCGAAGTTCTGCGGATCATCAACGAGCCGACTGCTGCTGCTTTGGCCTACGGGTTGGAGAAAAAAGGCGCGGGCGTGATCGCGGTCTACGATCTGGGTGGTGGCACCTTCGATGTGTCCGTGCTGGAGATTGGCGACGGCGTGTTCGAGGTGAAATCCACCAACGGCGATACGTTCCTCGGCGGTGAGGATTTCGATCAATACATCATCGACTATCTCGCGGCCGAGTTTGAAAAAGAGAACGGCATCGACCTGCGCAAAGATAAACTGGCGCTGCAGCGCCTGAAGGAGGCGGGCGAGAAAGCGAAGATCGAGCTTTCCAGTGCGGTCGAGACCGACGTCAATCTGCCCTTCGTGACGGCCGATCAATCGGGACCGAAACACCTCAATATGAAACTCACCCGCGCCAAGCTCGAAGCCTTGGTCGACGAGCTGGTGAAACGGACCATCGAGCCGTGCAAGAAGGCGTTGAAGGATGCCGGCTTGAAGGCGAGCGAGATCGACGAAGTGATCCTAGTGGGCGGCATGACCCGCATGCCGAAGATCAGTGAAACGGTGAAGCAATTCTTCGGCAAGGAACCGCACCGCGGCGTTAATCCGGACGAGGTTGTCGCTATGGGTGCGGCCATTCAAGCCGGTGTGCTGCAAGGCGATGTGAAAGATGTCCTGCTGCTCGATGTGACGCCGTTGTCGCTGGGCATCGAGACATTGGGCGGGGTCTTCACCCGCCTGATCGATCGCAATACGACGATCCCGACCCGCAAGGGCCAGACCTTCTCGACGGCGGAAGACAATCAAACCGCCGTGACCATCCGCGTCTTCCAAGGTGAGCGTGAGATGGCAGCTGACAATAAAGTGCTCGGACAATTCGATCTGGTCGGCATTCCTTCGGCGCCACGCGGCATGCCGCAGATCGAAGTTACTTTTGATATCGACGCCAACGGTATTGTGAATGTGTCGGCGAAAGACAAGGCGACCGGCAAGGAACAGCAAATCCGCATTCAAGCCTCGGGCGGTCTGAGCGATACGGATATTGATCAGATGGTCCAGGATGCCGAAGAGCACGCGGCCGACGACTTGAAGCGCAAGGAACTGGTTGAAGCGCGCAACACGGCGGACAGTCTGATCTACTCCACTGAAAAGACGTTGGAGGAATACGGCGATCAGATTGGCGAAGAAGACAAGGCGCAGATCCAGACCGACTTAGATGCGCTGAAGGAAGCCATCAAGGAAGAGGATGTAGAGGACATAAACGCGAAAACTGAAGCGTTGAGCAAGTCGTCCATGAAACTCGGCGAAGCCATGTACAAGGCGAGCCAGGAAGCTGGTGCGGATGCCGCACCTGATGTTGATATGGGTGACGCGCCTTCTTCGGATGCGGCGGATGATGGTGTCGTCGACGCCGATTTCGAAGAAGTCGAAGAAGACAATAAAGACAAATAAACTGGTATAGCCCGGGACGGGACAAGTGGGTGTTCCGTCCCGGTGCTTTATGGCGTGGTAAGCCGCGCTGTTAGGTCGGGGGTGGCCGATGGCAAAAGCCGATTATTACGAATCGCTGGGGGTTGAACGCGAAGCAAACGCGGACGACCTTAAAAAAGCGTATCGCAAGGCGGCGATGAAATATCATCCCGACCGCAATCCCGGTGATGCGGAAGCCGAGACAAAATTCAAGGAAGTCAACGAAGCCTACGAGATTCTGAAAGATGATCAGAAGCGGGCGGCGTATGACCGATACGGGCATGCGGCATTCGAGAACGGCGGGGCCGGCGGTCCAGGTGGCGGGCCCACCGGATTCGATTTCGCAGCCGGGTTTTCCGATATTTTCGACGAGATGTTCGGCGCTTCCGGCGGTGCGCGGCGCGGCGGACGCAACGCGTCTTCGCGCGGTGGCGATCTGAGATACAATTTGGAAATTTCGCTGGAAGACGCCTTCCAGGGCCGTCAGGTCGAAGTCCATGTGCCTTCGACCGCAAGCTGCGAATCTTGTGAAGGTTCCGGTGCCAAGGATGGTGCGCAGCCAAAATCCTGCCCGACTTGCCAAGGTATGGGCAAGGTGCGCGCGCAGCAGGGTTTCTTCACCATCGAACGCACCTGTGCGACGTGCCATGGTCAAGGCCAGGTCATTGAGGATCCCTGCCGCGAGTGCGGCGGTTCCGGCCGGACTCGCAAAGAGAAAAAGCTCTCCGTCAATGTACCGCCCGGCGTCGACGATGGGACGCGGATCCGACTGTCGGGTGAAGGGGAAGCCGGATTGCGGGGCGGCCCACCGGGCGACCTTTATATTTTCCTGACGATCTCCGAACATGTGTTTTTCCAACGCGACGGTGCGGATATTTATTGTCGAGTGCCAATCCCGATGATGATCGCTTCGCTGGGTGGTGCGATCGAGGTGCCTGCGATCGATGGCTCCCGCGCAAAAGTGAATATTCCGGAAGGTACCCAGACCGGCCAACAATTCCGCCTGCGCGGCAAGGGCATGTCGGTGCTGCAGTCAAAATTGCGCGGCGATATGTATATCGATGCCCAGGTGGAGACGCCGGTCAAATTGACCAAGAGGCAAAAAGAGCTGCTTCGCGAATTCGATAATTCGGGCGGCTCCGAAGTGCATAGCCCTCGATCGGAAGGTTTCTTCTCCAAGGTTAAGGAATTTTGGGAAGACCTGACCGAATAACAGCGTACGCGTCTTTGCGTTTACAAATTTGATGAGACAGCTAATTATCCTCCCCGAACGGAAATTGGGGAAAACGGGCGATGGGGAACGATCTTAGAATCGGCATACTCGGCGGCGCTGGCCGCATGGGTCAGATGAATATCCGCCAGGTCGCCATGACCGATGGATGCGTCGTCGCGGGCGCCACCGCGCGACCGGGTAGCGAAGCGGTTGGGCAGGACGCGGGCGAGCTCGCGGGGATCGGCGCACTCGGCGTGAAAGTGACCGACGACCCTGCCGAGATGATCGCCGGTGTCGATGTCGTGATTGACTTCACTTTCCCCGATGTCGCCGTGGAGGCCGCTCGCCTAGCGGCGCAAGCCGGGGCCGCGATGGTGGCGGGTACGACCGGGCTCTCTCCCGTACAAGAAGAAGAAATCACCAAGGCGGCACGGCATGTGCCGGTGATCCGCGCGGCCAATACCAGCGTCGGCGTAACCTTGCTGGCGGCCTTGGCCGAGCAAGCGGCCCGAATGTTGGGGATCGACTATGATATCGAAGTGCTTGAGATGCATCACCGGCATAAGATTGATGCGCCGTCCGGCACCGCATTGGCGCTAGGCGAGGCGCTGGCCAAGGGGCGGGGTGTCAATCTGGGCGATGTCAAACAAGCCGTGCGTGAAGGGCATACCGGCGCCAGGAAAGCGGGCGATATCGGCTTTGCGACACTGCGCGGCGGTGATGTTGCGGGCGAGCACGAGATTATTTTTGCCGCCGACGGGGAACGTGTCACCCTTGGCCACAAAGCGTCGAGTCGTCAAGTCTTCGCGGTCGGCGCGGTCAGAGCGGCATTGTGGACCCGCGTACAACCACCCGGTTTATACAATATGCGGCATGTTCTGGGGTTTGAAGATTAGAGTCTAAGTTGGGGCGCCGCCGGGTGGCGTGGTCCGCCTGAGATGCAGCGCGTCACGCAATGCATTTGCCACTTCCAGTCGCTCTTCCGGCGTTAGGAATTTGCCAATGGTCAGCCGCCGGCCATGACTGGCGACGGTCAACTGGCTGTGATGTTCCGGCGGATTGTCCATATGGACTTGCAGCCAAGTCGGCTCGAAGCGCCAATTTTTCTCGGATCCTCTCGGGTCGATCTTCTGGACGTCGAAGCTAGCGTCGCTCAATCGGACGCGCTCATATCCCCGGGCCGAGCGGTAGTTCAGCCGGAACATTACGTAGAGAAGCAAGAATTCGACGCCGCAAAATCCGATCACTGGCCAAGCACCCAGTAGGGCGAAGAAGAAGCCGATGCTCAGCATCATGCAGGCGGCGGCCGCCATTAGCAGGCGAAACCCGGACAGACTGAGACTGCGGTAGGGATGCAGAACCGCATCGAAAAATATACGGCCGGCGGATCGGGTGTTTTGGGTTTCGTCGACGCTCATGGCAAGATCATAATGCCAAGTAATTTCGGTTGTCCACTGGCCATGCCGTGCGCTTGGCGGAGGGGGCTCGACCCGCTAGGCTCGCAGTATGAAAAAAGCCGATATCGAAGAATTCTATCGTCGCCTTCAAGAGCAATTGCCGGAGCCAAAGGGCGAACTCAACTATGTGAATCCGTACACGCTGCTTGTCGCGGTCGTGCTTTCCGCGCAAGCGACGGATATCGGTGTCAACAAGGCAACCGGCCCGCTGTTTAAGGTCGTGACGACACCAGAGGAGATGGTGGCGCTCGGCGAAGCGAAACTCCGCAATTACATCAAGACGATCGGGCTCTTCAACGCCAAGGCCAAGAATACGATTGGGTTGAGTAAACTCCTCATCGAAAAGCACAACAGCGAGGTACCGCGCGACCGCGATGCGCTGGAGGCACTGCCCGGTGTAGGGCGTAAGACTGCAAATGTCGTCCTGAACATGGCCTTCGGAGAGCCGACCATCGCCGTCGACACGCATATATTTCGCATCGGCAATCGAACTGGATTGGCGCCTGGAAAATCACCGCTGGCGGTCGAGAAAAAACTCGAGAAATCGACACCCAAACACTACAAGCTGCATGCGCATCACTGGCTGATTTTGCATGGCCGGTATGTCTGCAAAGCGCGAAAACCCGACTGTGCGGCTTGTGTGGTCAACGATCTGTGCCGATTTAAGGGCAAGACACTCTAGGGCGGATTATCCCCGTTCCGCCGTCAGATGCGCGCGCAGCATTTCACGGTAACAATCGCGCCGCGATAGTTGCGACGCGCCCCGGCCGCGTAATTCAACGTAATTGACCGCGAGAACATCTTTATCGCGATAGAGGAAGACGTCGAGGATGCAGGCCTCGGCAAGGTATTGCCAGATTTCAGCACTTCCGTCTCGGCGCACGAACCCGGGCGACCCTAATCGATCCGCAAGTTTGCCGGGACTTAGGCCCACCAATTTCTTCGGATCGTCATCGATCTTCAGAGGGGGAGATGCGGGTTTGGGAGTGGTGGGGCGAGTTGTTGCAGGGACCTGCAACGCAACTTCCTCGATTCCATTTTTCTTAGTCCCGTCGGATGTTGCAGGTGTACCCGATTGCCACGGTAAAAAATTCGTCCCGCAGGCCGACAGCAACACCGCAACGGAAAGGATCGCGAAAGTGTTAGCCGGCTGCATCCGACTTGCTGCTTTCCGTATCATCGTTTGATGCCGCGCCATTTAGAAGTTCGACGTCGCCGGAAATTTCGCCGCCTCTTTCGATTTCTATCTCAGCGAACGCGACTTTACCGGTGACCCGGCCGGTCTTGCGAATGATCAAACGCTCTCGGGCAATTAATTCACCTTCGAATTGGCCTTTGATCTCAGCAACGGCAATGTCGACCTTACCTTTGAAATAGCCGCTATCGGCAATCTCGATGCGATGACTCTCGTTCAAAGTTGCCTCGACGCGGCCTTCCACTACCAGAGTGTCGCAAGCGGTAATTTCGCCGGACAAGCAGATTTCCCGACCGACGATCAGACGTCTTCCGTCTCCGGGTCCGCCCGGCAGTCTTTCGGGCCGCGTGGGACCGGGAATATTAGCCACTCGTTTGCCCAAATCGTTTGGGAAGTGAGTAGACGATCTATCGTCAGACATTTTAGCTCCTGGGGAAAATTCCGAACGCGGTTGTAGATTACACGAACTCGCCGAGGTTCGTAGGGAAATTTACCGGTTGTGGCAATCGACCTGCTCTGATCAGGCGGGAATGATCTCCTGGCGGCCCGGTAAACTGTGGAAGACATGCACCATGAACGCGGTTGCGATCACCGGTGTTAGGAAATTGACGATGGGGATAGTGAGCAAAAAGGTTAGCAAAATGCCGGAGACCATGATTTTTCCACGGCTCTGTCGGCGCATGTT
>JABJCS010000840.1 GCA_018665505.1 Alphaproteobacteria bacterium | reverse complement strand
CGGGCCGCGCCGACTACATTACTTCGAAGACGGCAATTATTGGTATTACACGGGCGACGGCGGCGGAGACATTGCGCGACCCTAATATAACCTGCAACGCAATTTCACCGGGTTCGGTGCTGACCGACTTCATCAAGGCGCGCATCCAGAGGATGGCCGAGGAACGCCAGATTGGCTTCGAGGAGATGGCCAAGCGCTATCGGAAGGACCTCGGTCAGATCGCGGATTTCATTCAACCCGAACAGATTGCGGATGCGATGCTCTATTTCTGCCGCGACGAATCCCGTCACATCACTGGAACCGTCCTACCGATTGACGGTGGTTTGGTCGCGACCTGGATCGAAAATCCGGACGATCTCTAGGATGATGTAATGACCGCTGTGATACCTTCGGCGACCCGGCTTGATCTCGCGGACTCAACTTTCGAGATCAATGAGTATTTCCACGCTCAGGGGTGGACCGACGGATTGCCGGTAATGCCCCCGACGGAGGAAAAGGTAGCGGAAATGGCAGCCGGGTCATCCTTGCCGCCGGACACGGTCTTGGGTGTCATGGCGCCGGCAAATGGTACGGTGACCATCGAGAAACTCGCAGCGAATGCCGTCATGGCCGGTTGCCTACCGGAATACTTTCCGATTGTGGTGACCGGTATGCAGGCAGTGCTGCGGGTGGAGTTCAATATCGGTGGTTTAGCGACAACGACCGGTGGCGGCGCTCCCGGCTTTATTGTCAGCGGCCGGATCGCCGATGACCTCGGCGTTTCGGGCGGTACGGGGTGTTTCGGTCCGGGCTATCGCGCGAATTCGGCGATCGGGCGGGCATTGCGTCTTGCGATCCGGAACTTGGGCGGAGCGCATCCCGGTGACATGGATAAGTCGACACAGACTTGGCCTGGAAGGTTGGCTTTCTGTTTTGCTGAGAACGAGGCAAGGAGCCCGTTCGAGCCTTTGCGCGTGGCTGAAGGATTTAGCGCGGATACGTCGACGCTGACGGTGCTTGGGCTGCGGGGGGTGCATTACATTAACGAGACTGCGCAAGAGACCGGGCGCGGAAATTTGGAAACCATCGCGGGATCGATGCGCCGCATGGGAATCGTCAATTACATGCATCAAGGGCACGGTAGTTTCATTGCCATTGTGCTAGGCCCGGAGCATGCCAACGAAATTGCCGATGATGGATACTCCCGCCGCGATATCCAAGAATTCCTCTTTGAGTACGCGCGCATGCCGATGCGCGACCTGCGTGATCGTACCTACTGGAACTTTCGCTCCTGGCCAGAAGAGTACGATATCGACGACCCGGACTATTTAGTACCGATCGTGATGGATCCCGAAAAATTTGTCGTATTGGTCGCCGGAGGAGACGGTCGGCAATCTGCGTGGCTGTCGTCCTGGTATCAGACGAAGGCGGTAACGTTGGAGATTGAGCGCTGACAGGCACCTCATGCTGAGCTTGTCGAAGGGCGATCGCGTAATTATCCGAATTGTTACCCCAGCTTTTCCGCACGCACCTTAATCCCTGCCTCTTCGCGGTCCCACGTATCCGCCGTGATACCGTCCTCCCGCAATGGGCCCTTTTGTATCTTCGTCGTCGGAGTCTTCGGCAACTCGTCCATGATGCGGATGTAGCGCGGGATCATGAAGTGGGCCATGCGGGGGCGCAGGAATTCCAATAACTCTGCCGGCTCGACCGATTGTCCTGACTTGGCCGCGAGGACGATCATCACTTCACCCTCGCCGAATTCGCTTGGCACCGCGATGGCGGCGCATTCTTGGACGGCAGGGTGTTCGTTGACTTGGGATTCTACTTCGAGCGAAGAGATGTTTTCGCCGCGCCGTCGGATCGCGTCTTTGATGCGGTCGACATAGAAAAAGTCGCCGTCTTCGGTCATGCGGAATGCGTCGCCGGTGTGGAACCAACCGTTGCGCCAGGCCTCGACTGTGGCTTCGGGATTCTTGTAGTAGCCGTGATTCATCGCCCAGGGTTGGTCGGTGCGGATGATCAATTGCCCGGTGGTGCCGGGCGGAACTTCGATGTCATTGTCGTCGACGACGCGCAGGGTGGCGCCATCCCGCGGGCGACCGCAATATCCGGCTTGTGTTGGGTTGGCCGGTGAGAAGATCGGGCACGAGATCTCCGTCATATTGAAGATGGTGTGAACGGTCACGCCGAAACGCTCGGCCAGATGTGTGGCTTCCTCGTTGAAGGGCACGACCATCATGGTTTTCATGCAGTGGGTCTTGTCCTCGTCGTGCGGATCTTCCTTCAATAGGAATGCCGCCATCACGCCGAGCAAGAAGACGACTGTGCTTTGGGTGCGCTCCACCGTCTCCCAAAAGGTGTCGGTGCGGAAGCCTGTCGTCATGGCGATGGAAGCGCCTCGGCACAGCATTGAATAGACGATGAAGCAGCCGCCGATATGGAACATCGGCATGTTGATCAAGTAGCGGTCGTCGTCGGAGACGCAGGTCCAGACGTCGCGGTTCATGCCGGCATAATTATGAAGGTAGGAAGACAGCACACCTTTCGAGGCACCGGTCGTCCCCGACGTGTAGATGATCGCTTGCGTGTCCCAAGGCTCGATCTCGCGCGATAACGGCGCTAGCTCACCGCCCTTCACCAATAACTCCGCATAGGTGAGGGCACTCAGGCCTTTTACCGGAAATGCTGTGTCGCCGACCGTGACGACCGTCTCCAGAATGGCGGTGTTGATATCCTCGAGGCGAGCGACCAAGTCCGGATGAACCAACGCGAGTTTGGCGTCCGCATTGTCGATGACATGCGCTAACAGATCGCCCCGATAGGCGACATTGACCGGCACAAAGACCGCGCCGATATACCCGAGCGCACAATACGCCTCGAGACATTCCTTACCGTTCGGCAGCCAGACGACAACGTGATCCCCTTCACCTACATCCATGGCCTGCAACGCGGCGCCCAAGGTTCGGGCGCGCGCGCGCGTCTCGGCATAGGTCCAGGTCTCGTTGTCCTCGAAGATTGAAAACACTTGGTCGGGCTTCGCGTCCGCCCAATGGTCCAGGACGTAACGGAGGACGCAGGTGTCGCGGGAAGGGATGGTGTTCGTCATGTGGCTTTTCTTGCGCTTGGTTGGCTCACCCTTCGACAGGCTTAGGATGAGGTATTGTATGCAGTGATTATAGAGACCTCACCGTGGGCCTGTCGAAGGGTGAAGTCATTGGAAGGCACGACAATATGTCGCTTTGTACGGTTGATGGTTCCGGCTCAAGATCAAGGTCTCGAAACAGAAGGAATGCCGTCATGCCGCAACCGGACCACGTTACCGCTCTCGAGATCGAGGATCGCAACAATCTCGACGAAAGGCGCCGAAAGTATCTGCGCATCCTGCAGGATAAGCTCGGCTTCGTGCCGAACGTCATCCAGGCCTATAGTTTCGATAATGCCAAACTGGCCACATTCGCGGATTTCTTTACCGACTTGATGGGCGGGGAGTCCGGCTTGAGCGCGCTGGAACGGGAGATGATCGCGGTCGTCGTCTCTTCCATTAACCGGTGTTAT
>JABJCS010000839.1 GCA_018665505.1 Alphaproteobacteria bacterium | reverse complement strand
TTCGACGGGGCGGCGGGCGGCAACGGCTCGACGGCGGACCTCGCCGAAAGTATTGGATTTCCGGTCGTCCTGGTCATCGACGCCAGGGGCCAAGCAACCTCTGCCGCCGCCCTCGTTCATGGCTTCGCCGAGTATCGCCCTTCCCTCAACTTGGCAGGTGTGATCTTCAATCGTGTCGGCGGGCCACGGCATCGCGACATGCTGCTGAGTGCCATGACGGATCGCCCGACACCGGTATTGGGCTGCGTGCCGCGCGACGCGGAACTCACATTACCCGAGCGGCACTTGGGATTGGTGCTTGCGGGTGAACATACCGGTCTAGAAGTATTTCTCGAGCGGGCTGCCACACACATTGCCGACTACATCAATTTGGATGCGCTCGCGGCTCTGTCGGTTCGACTACCGGGCGCCGCCAAAGGCATTACTCCACCTATCCCACCGCTCGGACAGCGAATTGCGGTCGCTCGCGACGGTGCCTTCGCATTCGCCTACCCGCATGTATTGGAGAGCTGGAGCAACGCGGGCGCGGTTATCGAAACCTTCTCCCCACTTGCCAACGAAGCGATGCCCACGTGCAATGCGATCTATCTTCCGGGCGGCTATCCCGAACTTCATGCAGGCGCTCTATCCGCCAATCATACTTTCATGCACTCCCTCAGAACCGCAGCCAAACAACAAATACCGATATTTGGGGAATGCGGCGGCTATATGGTCCTTGGTGATGGCCTCATCGACGCGGAGGGAGATCGTCATTCCATGGCTGGCCTTCTGCCGCTCGAGACTTCCTTTGCCGAGCGCCGTCTGCATCTAGGATATCGCGACGCCATACTCTCGACAGAAATGCCATTCGGGGCGAAAGGTGCACGGTTTCGCGGCCACGAATTCCATTACGCCACAGTCTTAAAGGAAGACGGAGACGAGCCGGTCTTCACCTGTCGCGACTCCTTGGGAAATTCTCTTGGTGATTTCGGCCGGCGTGTCCGCAGCGTGTCTGGCTCATTCCTGCACTTAATCGATCGGCGGGATTAACGCCTGACGCACTCTTTCGAAATCTTCCTCGCTCGCGGGAATGCCGAAGCGCAGCCAATTGGGATGTTGCGGGAAATGCCGCACCAATATGCCGGCACGGCCTAAGCGCTGAAAGATCGTCTGGGCGTCCCCACCTGCCGCCAAGCGGAATAACGGCGTCCCGCCAATAATCATCAGCCCAGATTGCGCCAACATCGCATCCAAACGCTGCGCGGTCGTCGATAACCGTTCTCGGATTTCAGCGTGCCAGTACTCATCGGCGAGCGCCTCGCACGCGATTGAGATGGCGGGTCCGCTGATCGCCCAGGGGCCTAAAGCTTCGCCGAAGACGCGGGCGAGCGGTGGCGTGGTCATCGCGAAACCCAGGCGGAGACCTGCCAATCCATAAAACTTCCCAAAAGAACGCAAGACGATAAGGCCCTCGCGCCCGCACCAATCAGCGACACTGGTATCAGGCGCGATATCTGCAAAGGCCTCGTCGACGACAAGCCACCCGCCGCGAGCTGCGAGTCTTTCTCTAAGCACGCTCAATCGCTCGCGCGACATGACCCGTCCATCTGGATTATTCGGGTTCGTCAGGACGACAACCGACACATCGCTGTCGAAACTGGTCTCATTTTCAACCTCGACAACGGAATGCCCCGCTGCCCGCCAGGCCGCCCGATGCTCTCCGTATGTCGGCGACAGCACCGCGACCTTCGATGTCTCCCGCAGCCTAGGTAATAATTGGATCAAGGATTGGCTGCCCGGCGCGGAGACGATTACCCCTTGTCCGGAAAGCTCGTATCGCCGGGCGGCCGCCGTTTCCAACGCGGCGATTTCTACGTCTGTCGGCAGGCGTTGCCACGCTTCCGAGCGCGGCGGCGTGAATGGATAGGGCTGCGGATTGATCCCGGTGCTGAGGTCAAGCCAACCCGCTGCAGGTCGCCCGAATGCCCTTTCCGCCCAATCCAAATTACCGCCATGGAATTCACCCGTCTTGGTTGGGGGCTGGCCCAGTTCTATTGCGGTCACAGTTTTTGCACTTTCGGAATCCGTCACACTGGGGTCAACGAGATATGCGGCGCGACGCGCGGCTCCGATACGCCGCCTCGCGCGCCAAGATCCACGCTGCCATAGAGTCCCGCGAAGGCATCCGGTAGCGGCAGACCATCATGAGGGGCCAACCACAATCGCAACAGGTAGCGCTTTTGATCGGGATCGTCCCAATCCTCATAAGACGTGCGGTCATGCATGATTTGATGGTTGTGAACGATTTGCATGTCGCCCGGCTCGAACTCCATCTGCATATTCAGGGCCGGATCATTGGCGAGTTTTTCCACTAAATCCAACGCCTCAGACAGTTCCGGCGTCATCGGCTGGGCGTCGGGGTATTCCGTCGCTGAGTCGATATGTCGGCGAATGATATAGATCGCCAACCGCTCCCGGTAAAAATTGAAGACCGGCAACTCATACCAAGGCCCCTTTCCCGGGGGTATCTCGTCATGCCGATCACGGGGGATCGGACCGTATAGAATCTTCGCGAGATCGGGCCGGGAGGCCCAGATTTCATTGTGGATGGAGTGCGAACTCACCAGCGAGCTGAGACCGCCTGACTTAGATTTCCGCAGGCATAGCAACGAGACGATATCCACGTAGTCGCAATGATATCGCAGGTGCCGGTTGGTGAGATATCCTCGCGCCGCCTCGACGACGGAACCTTCCACATCGGTGACATGGCCTAAGAGGTGTCCTCGCCCATTCTGAGGCCGCGCATTACCGATATACGATCCGAGGCCCCAATAGAGTGCCGCCATCTCTTCAAAGGACAAACCGTCGATGGGTACACCGCGCAGCAGAACGAAGCCGCGCCCGTTGATCACTTCCTGGCGTAACGAGTCGAGCCGTTGCCCCAAAACCGGCAGTGGAAACGTATCTCGATTTATCCGTTGGAGATCGGCCCCAAACGAGCGGACACCTCGAAGCGCATCCAATAACTCCGCCTTTTCGCGGATATCCAACGGTTCGATCCACCCAGAATCCCCACGTATCTCCGGTCCATACCAAATCGATGGTCCGGAAATCGGTCCCCTATGGGCCGGCGGATGGTTGGGCGGCAATCGATCTCCAGGGATCGTCGCTGCAATGGAGGCCTGAAAACTCATGAATTCGTAACTTTCATCGTATCGCCCGCAGGATAGCCTTCCCCCTGTTGCCTGACAATTGCTGGCCTGAGTGGTCTGGTCATCGCGCCGCGTGTCGCCATTTTAAGATATGACCGAAATACACGTACGAGGCGGAAACATGAGTGAGCAAAAATTAGCGGGCAAGGTAGCCCTAATCACGGGCGGCGCACGCGGCCTTGGCCGAGGTTACGCCCTACGGCTAGCGGGATTGGGTGCCGATATCGCTATCATCGACCGCAACCTCAAGGCCACCGACGTCTATGAATTCGAAAAAGAGCTGATGACCGCCGACAGTGTTATGGCGGAATGCCAGGCGCTTGGAGTGCGAACCAAGGGGCTAGAGGTCGACCTGACTGACCGCGCCGCGACGGAGAAATCCATGGCGGAAATCGCGGCCGAATTGGGCAGTATCGATATCGCGGTGTGCAATGTGGGCGGCGGCACGGTCGTCTTCGCCGATGAGCGCGACGCCTCCACGGGAGCCAATGACACCCAGGACCTGGTCACCACGGGCCTACCGTCAGACACGTTGGAAGAAATGCTAACCCGCGTCCTCGACATCAATGTGAAGACCTGCATGAACACCTGCATGCCGGTGGCGCCGTATATGAAGAAGCAAGGTGGTGGGTGTAAGCTGCCGTTACTCGTGGAACGATTTGTGGGTTGATTATAGTTTTTCCCTGAGTGCTTCGTAAGGTGTTTTTCCGTTGAAGGCCCCGTGTGGTCTGTGGAAGTTATAAAAGCGCTCCCATTCATCTAGCTTTGCTTCGAGATCGACATCATCCTTGTAGTCGAGAAGCTGATAGAACTCCTGTCCGTCCGAGCGATGTGATCTCTCGACCTTACCATTCAATTGCGGCGTTCCGCGTTTGATATAGGCGTGACGGATGCCTTTATCCTCGACATGCCAGTGAAACTTAGCCTGGAATTCGTGACCATTGTCGGTGCGAATTTCCTTGATCCGAAACGGGAACTTCTCGATGACATGATCAACGAAGTAGATCGCGTTGGCTTGCGTGTGTTTAAGGTAGACTCCGAGTGCCCTGACCCTCGTCGCGTCGTCGATCGCGGTATATTGGAAG
>JABJCS010000838.1 GCA_018665505.1 Alphaproteobacteria bacterium | reverse complement strand
GGCTCCGCACGTCTTCGCCGATCGGGGCGCGGAAGGGCCCTTCAGTCATCGTTTCTCACCGATTTCGTGACAGTTTCGATGGCATCGACGATGGCTTGATATCCGGTACACCGGCAGAGGTTTCCCGAGATAGCCTCGCGGATGGTCTCGCGGTCCGGGGATGGATCACGCGCCAATAATGCCGCTGCGATCAGTAGCATGCCTGGCGTGCAGAAACCGCATTGGAGCGCGGCGCGGTCATGGAAGGCATCCTGGAGCGGTTTGAGCCGCCCGCCCTCGCTCGCACCTTCGATGGTCTCGACAACAGCGCCGTCGGCTTGCACCGCGAACATCAGGCAACCGCGCACAACGTCCCCGTCGACGACGACGGAACAGGCTCCGCACGCGCCGTGTTCGCAACCGACATGCGACCCAGTCAGGCCCAATTCGTGGCGCAAGAAATCAACCAGATTGAGTCTTACCGGTACACGGCGGGTCACTGGCATTCCATTGACGGTCAGCGTGATGTCGAGCGCGTCATCCATCGATTGTGCCCTTCGGGAGCCAAGTATCGACCGCGCGCCGTACCAGCACATGGGCAAACTGCCGCCGGGCAGCGCTGCTGGTTTGCGGGTCGTCGATGGGATCGAGATCTACTTCAAGCGCCGCCTCCGCCCCGGTAGCATCGCCCTTCTCAAGTGCTGCCTCGGTTGCCTTGGCACGGAGGGGGCGGTCTTCGACGCCGAAGAATACCAATCGGATATCTGATAAGCGGCTTCCAGTGATGCTCGCCCGCGCCGCCAGTCCGGCCAACGCGTAATCGCCACGCCGTCGCGACAACTCGTCGAAGAAAGAAACAGTCTCTTTCTTAATCGGGATGTGGACAGCGACCAAGGCCTCGGTGTCCGTGCGTGCCGTCTCATAGGCGCCGAGAAAGAAGTCGGCGGCGGGAACCTTTCGTGCTCCGGCTTGCGAGCGCAATTCGATCTCCGCATCAAGCGCTAGGCAACAAGCCGGGAGTTCCGCCGCCGGATCGGCGAGCGCAACGCTGCCACCGAAAGTTCCCCGATTGCGGATAGCGTCGTGGGCGACATGCGGCATCGCGTTGGCGATCAATGGAGCGTGTAGGCGCACGTCCGGCGAATTCAGCACATCGACATGCCGGGTCAGTGCGCCGATCACCAATCTATCGTCCTCGACGCGAATGCCCGATAGTTCGTTCAGCCGATTGATATCCAGCAGAACGTCCGGGCGGGCCATGCGCAGGTTCATCAGCGGGACCAGGCTTTGGCCACCCGCCAGGATGTTAGCATCTTCGCCATGCACCGCCAGAGCCCCCAATAACTCATCGAGGGTTTCCATTCGCCGGTACTGAAACGGGGGCGCTTTCATGGATCGACTAGCGCGCGGTCCAGCCGCCGTCGACCAGCAGGCTGGTGCCGGTGATCATCGCTGAAGCGGGCGAGCATAAGAACACGACGGCTCCGGTGATATCGCGCATTTGCGCCAGATGTCCCATCGGGATGCAGGACATGATGAAATCGCGGAATTGCGGGTCGGCCAGCGCCGGGCCTGTCATCGGCGTCTCCACCCACGTGGGAGCTACTGCGTTGACTCGGATACCGGTTGTCGCCAGCTCCGTCGCCATGGCCTTGTTCATGCCCTCAACTGCGTGTTTGGTCATTGAATAGACGCTGCGGTCGATCAGCGAGACATGTCCCAATTGCGATGAGATATGCACGATGGCGCCGCCCCGGGTGTTACGGTCGTCGTCCTTGAGCATGCGGCGCGCGGCGGCTTGCGCCACCAGAAAGGCCGCCTTCACGTTCAGGGTCAACAACGTGTCGAGGCTTTGTTCCTGCACGTCCAAAAAGGACTCCGGAATGTTCGTACCCGCGTTGTTGACCAGGATGTCGAGTTTGGGAAGATTACTGATGGCGGCTTGCATGTCGCCGGTCTTGGTGACGTCACAAACGAGGGGCGACGCTTCGCGACCAAGAGCTCTAATCTCTCCCGTGATACTTTCGAGTTCTTCCGCCGACCGACTCAGAGCGACGATATCCGCTCCGGCTTCCGCTAACCCCAACGCTAGCGTGCGCCCGATACCGCGCCCGGCACCGGTCACCAGGGCGATGCGGCCCTCCAGATTGAAACTCGGCAATGCGGACTCGCTCACGACGCTCTCTCCCATATTCTACTGTGTAATAGCGATAGTAAGGTGAAGTTTGCGTTTTACAGGCCGGAAATTCACGCCTGATGTTTAATCCGTGTGGCCAAGTCCGCTCCGTCTTTGTAAAGTCCGC
>JABJCS010000837.1 GCA_018665505.1 Alphaproteobacteria bacterium | reverse complement strand
CCAGGGTTGGCGTCGCGGGAATCCGACGATCACAGTTTGGGCCATATCTGTTGCATGAAGCGGGACATAACCTCGGTATTGCTGTCCAAATCGGCACTGCTATCGCTGATGACGATTTCGTCCAACCCTGCCGATTGATAGGCCCTGATGGTTTCCGCGATGTCGTCCGCCGTGCCGGTGAGGGCGGTGCGATCCTCCACCGCTTTGCTCGGTGCCTTGCCGGTAAATCGTAGCGGCGCAGTTAGGGAGTAATCTAAGGTCGAAGGGTCTCGTCCCGCCGCTTCAGTGAGTTTGATGATCTCTGTCCGTGCATCGGCCACCTGCTTTGGCGACTGCCGCAGAGTGTGCCAACCGTCGCCAAACCTCGCGACACGGCGAAGGGCAGCGGCGCTCGAGCCACCAATCAACAGAGGCGGGTAGGGTGTCTGCAACGGCTTGGGCGAAAATTTCAATCCGCTGTATTGGTAAAATTCACCGGAAAACTCTGGTGTCTCCTCGGTCCAGAGAGCCTGAAGCGCACCGAGGATTTCATCCATGCGCTTGCCCCGGGTGGTGAACTCGACGCCGAGATTTTCATATTCGTCCTGCGTGATGGCGACCCCGACGCCAAGGCTTACTCGACCGCGTGAGAGGTGATCCAAAGTGGCAACCATTTTCCCGAGCCGCACCGGATCATGCCAAGGCAGAACCAGTACAGATGTGCCCAATCGCACGGTTTCGGTAGCGCACGCGATGGCGGTCAATACGGTCAACGCATCATGGTAGGGCTTATCGCCCAAACGTTCTGCGACATAGGTTGAGTGAAACAGATGTTCGCGAACCCATACACTGGAATACCCCAGTCGCTCCGCCGTAACCGCGAGGGTCACGAGGTCATTCGGGTCTTCAACGCCCTGATTGTTCGGAATGCCAAAACCGACCTTCATAATGAGTGTCTTCCCGGGTTATTCAGCAGCATTCGAGACTCTCTCTGCATCTGTGTGGCTCGTGAATTTCGGCATCACTTCTTCGGCCAGCAAAGTCATGCTGCGTTTACAGAATGCCGGGTCATCCCATTCGTGCGCCATGGCGGTCAGCACGCCGAAGGGACCGGTCAGCTCGCGTAGTGCTGCTAGCTTTTCGGCAACCGTATCCGGTGACCCCCAGGTTACCTGATATTCCGCTACTTCTTGCCAAGACATCGCATCCGGATCGGGATGTCCCTCCGGTGCGGCGAACTTTGCCAATCCTCGTGCCCGCAGGGACGACAACAAATAGCGGAACCAGAAACTGATCGGGCCGTCCGGATTCATGATGTAGTCGTGCGCCTCCTGGTCGCTGGAAGCCACGACGATGCTGCGAGAGACCCGCCAGATGTCGGGGTCTGCTATACGTCCCGCTGCGTCGGCACCTTCGCAATAGGCCTCCCAGTGGCTGGCGGTGTATCGCGGATGCAGGAAGGCCGCACCCGAGATTGGAATCCAGCCGTTCTCGCCCGCCATCCGGGCACTGCCCGATTTTGGTGACATGATGGATATGGCGATGGGCGGGTGCGGTTGTTGGAGTGGTTTAATGAAGGCGCCGACGCCATGCTCGACGCGGTCGACATTCTCGATCTTCACGTTCCAGAATTCACCCTCGCGGTTATAGGGCGGATCACCGGCCCAAATGGCGAGGATATGTTCGATGGATTCCCGCACCATGGCGCCGCGATCCGTATCGCCGCCGACCTCGTAGAGTTCCACGTCCGAGGACAGACTGCCGTTGCCGATTCCCATCTGAAAGCGACCATTCGAGAGATGATCGAAAAGGGCTGCCTGCCCGGCGATCTGGGCCGGGTGGTGGTGGGGCATGCAGAAGACTCCGGTGCCCATCTTAATTTGTTTGGTCTCGCCGATCAGCGATGAGAGAAATACCAGCGGGTCCGTGATCGGCTCCGATGTCGCGGCGGTATGCTCGCCGACCCAGATTTCATGATAACCGAGTTTGTCCGCTAGAATGACCGTCTCGCGGTCCTCTTTGAGGACTTTCGTCAGGTCGTGTTTCGGATCGTGGACGGGCTGCATGAACATGCCGAGGCGCATGATGGTATCCTCCGGGCGGATCAAATTGTGTATTCGAATGGTAGGTTGAGGGGACTTCTACGGCAAGCTCTTGTATATAAGGTTGATCCCAATCCCGAGTAGGGCGATGAAGAGAACCCGTTGAAAGCCTGTCTGAGAGATACGGTTCCGCAGCCATGTCCCAGCGGCCATACCGATAAGCGCCGGCACCAGGGACGCGGTAGATAACAGTATCTCGTCGCCTGCCAGGACCCGGTTGGCGGCGAGCGTCGCGAATAACGCGGCCATGCTGGAGAGTGCGACAGCGCCCATTGAGGCGACAAACAGGTTCTTGTCGATCCGCAAGGCGACGAAATAGACGATGACGGGGGCCAGCATCACCGTCGCACCGCCGACAATCCCCATGCCACCGGCTGCAATGGGATTGAGCCATTTCTGGGTTCGCTCGGGAATGGACCATTTCTTAGGAATAAACGGCAGCGGGCTCAGGACAACGACGAAGAGTCCGATCGCAAGAGCCATGGCTTCCGGCGGGGCGCTGACGAGAATTTGTGCGCCAATCGCTGATCCGATGGCGAGTGCCAGGAGAAACGGCCAATAGCGGCGCATGACCTCGCCGAAATGTCCGCCCTGAAATAGTAGCCAGAAATTAGTGACGATCACCGGCATCAAGGTGAGGGAGGCCGCAATGGCGGGCTCTACGGCGCCTGCCATGATCGGGACGGCCACGGCAGGCAATCCGCCGCCGACCACGCCTTTGACGAGGCCGGCGAGCAGGAATGCTACCGTGATCGTGAGTATCGAGTCTTGGCTGAGCCCGAAGTCGGGCACTTAGACTGGCGTGCCTTTCGGAAAGACCGGCGGGCGCTTCTCAAGATGCGACTTCAAGCCTTCCTTCACTTCCGATCCCGCGAAGGCCAACATCTCCAACGCCGTCGAGGCGTCGTAGGTCGGGCCCATCATCCGGTACCAGTTGTTGAGCGCGTATTTGGTCCAACGGATGGCGGCGGGGGCGCCGTTCGCCAAGCGGCCGGCAATCTCGAGGGATTTGGCTTCCAAATCCTCGTCTTCGACGCAGAGCGAGACCAGTCCGTATTTCTCGGCGTCTTCGCCGGAGACCGGCTCGTTCAGCATCAGCAAGTACTTCGCTTTTGCCATGCCGCAAAGCAACGGCCAGCAGATCACCGCGTGATCGCCCGCGGGAACGCCGAGGCGCACATGGCCGTCAACGATCTTGGCCGCTTTACCGGCAATCGAAATGTCCGCCAACATGGCAACTACGAGGCCCGCGCCGACCGCCACGCCATTGATCGCGGAGATCACTGGTTTGTTGCAATCGATGACGTTGTAGACGAGATCGCGCGCTTCCTTCCACGCTTGGATGCGCTGGGTCTCGTCACTGATGTTGGCTTCGATCATGCCAAAATCACCGCCGGAGGAGAACGCCTTGCCGGCACCCGTCACGATGACGGCGTCGACGTCGGGGTCAAGGTCGATGTCCTTCCAGATATAAGTGAGCTGGTTGTGACCCTTGGCATCGAGCGAATTATAGGTCTTCGGATTGTTAAAGGTGATCCGCAATACGCGGTCGATGGGAAAGTCGATG
>JABJCS010000836.1 GCA_018665505.1 Alphaproteobacteria bacterium | reverse complement strand
CGTTGAGTTGCGTGCCATCCGTCAACTCTACGACGATCCGCGCCGCCGTCTGCGCCATATCGTCCGTCGGCTTCGGCTCCACCCGTTGCAGAAGATTGCGCAACGCCGGATCGGCGATGCGCTCGTCACAGAAATCGGCTTCCGTCGCTTCATACCCACTGAGACCCAACGCGGCGCAATAGGCGAGACTGAACTTCCCTTCGAGCGGGGTTTGCGGATTGGGTTTGCCCGCGAGTTTGATCGCCGGTTGACTGACTACCGCCTCGATCTTAGCAACGTCCTTGCCCTTTACCTGATCGGACAGGCTCCGCGCTGCATCGATCAAGGCATGGGTCAGAAGACAAGCCGCGTACGGCTTGAACGTGTTGCGCGTGATTTCCCACGGTCCCGATGAGAAATCGAGGGATGAGAGCGAAGCACCACCATCCTGGAACAAGGATGTCGAAAGACCGCCATCCGGCTCCATCAAATCTTCCTTGGCAATAAAGCCTTCGCCTGCCAGCTCCGCCGACAACACGCCATTCAGCGCGGCTTTACCCGCGTGGAAGGGTTTCGACATGGTGCCGAAGGAGGCGCTGAGCCCACCCGTTTGAGTCGCCACCGCACCGAAGGCGTTCCGTGCCCGCGCTTCATCCAGCTTATAGAGAACACTCGCCGCCGCCGTCGCGCCAAACGCGCCGAAGATGCCGGTCGCGTGGAATCCACGCAGATTGGCCGGTTGCCCCGCACCGTTACCAAGCCGTGCCGCAACTTCGAAACCGGTGATTAAGGCAGACAAAATATCCTGCTCGCTCGCGCCGACATGCGTACCGACCGCCAAGGCCGAAGCCACCGTCGGGCCACTGACATGGGTCGTCGCACCGACATGCGTATCGTCATAGTCAAGGCAATGGGCCATCGTGCCATTGATCATGGCGGCGGCCCCCGGTGCGGCTTTCCCGCCCAGTAACACCTGTGCCTTGCCGTTGGTTCCCCAATTCATCGCAACCTTACGAACCGCAGCAGCCGCTTCCTCGTTGCGTGCGCCGAGCGCCACGCCGCACCAATCGACGAGGCACATTTTCGCCGCGTCCAGGACGTTGCTTGGATAGTTTCGACCGATTGCCGAGCCGACAAAGCGGCCGGCTTCAATTGCGTTGCGTGTTTCCGTCGTGCTCATGATCCCATTGCTCCCGATGTTTTCAGTTCCGCAATTTCTTCACTAGAATACTTCAATTCGGTGAGAATTTCTTCCGCATGCTGATTAAGCGCGGGAGCCGCCGATTGTTTGCTCTCCGACATTCCCATCCCCGCCAGTGGATTTCCGATCTGCGCGATCCGCCCTTCACCCGGCGCATCGATGTATTCGATCAGTCCGCGATGCTTCACGTGCTCATCCTCCAGCGCTTCACCTGGCGTCAGAATTGGGCAAATCGGGGCACCGATTGCCGTCAGTTCGGCTACGATCTCATCACGAGTTCGCTCAACGCAATAGGCTGTCAGCACGTCGCGATAGACATCGCCCTTGCCGCCATGCGTGGTGTGACGATCCGCCGGACTCTCATCCGCATCGACCAAGTCTTGCCGACCGATAATATCGCAGAATTCGCGCCACAGCTTCGCTTCTAAGAGAGAAATCGCGACACCCTTCCCGTCTTTCGTGGCGTAATGATTGTAACGGGGGTTGCCGCCGTATGATTCCATTACCGGCTCGCCGCTGTATCCGGCGTCTTTAGCCATTCCGGCTGAAAGCGCGATATTCGCCATCGAGAACAGGCTGTCGAACATCGAGCAGTCGATGAAGCGCCCCTCACCTGTCTGTTGGCGGCGCATCAAAGCCAGCAGAATGCCGATCATCGCGATCCCGCCTGCCGCGTAGTCGCCAGCTTGAAACAGCGGTACTTCCGGCACGCCGAGGCCGCGCTCCAAATTGACGCCCATGATGCCGGTCATCGCTTGAATCACCAAGTCATGGCCTGGTATGGGTGCCAAGGGGCCGTCTTGCCCGAAACCGGTGATCGAGCAATAAACCACGCTTTCGTTTAGTTTCTTAGCTGTTTCGTAATCAATACCGAGTTTCTTCGTGACGCCGACGCGGTAGGATTCCAGGACAACATCGGCCTCCGCAATCAGACGATGCGCGACGGCCTGACCTTCCGGCTTCGACAAGTCGAGGGCAATATCGCGTTTGTTGCGGTTGACGCTGTGGAAATATGCGCTCGTGTTCTCATAATTCGGCGGATTGTGCCGCGCCCCATCTCCGATTTCCGGCTGTTCGACCTTGATCACCTCGGCTCCGAAATCCGCCATCATCTGCGTCGCCCAAGGGCCCGGTAACAAGCGACTGAAGTCGACGACCTTGATGCCGGACAACACGAATTCCGGCGACATCTTGTTCTCTGAACTCATACTGCTCTACTCGCCCTTGAATTCGGCTTGGCGTTTCTCGAGGAATGCGCCGATGCCTTCCTTGCGATCTGCGCTCTGATAGATCGAGGTTACAACGAAGCGCTCGTAATCGATGGCGGAGCGCAGATCCATCTGCATACCGTTGTAGACGACGCGCTTGACCCAGGCGAGGCTGAGCGGTGCGCGCTGCGCCAGCACGCCGACCATCTCCTTTGCCTTCGCAAGCGCCCCACCCTTCGGCGTCAGCTTATTGATCAATCCAATCCGATAGGCTTCGTCCGCCGGAATGGGATCGGCCATCAACATGATCTCGAGCGCATTACCGATACCAACGAGGCGCGGCAGACGTTGCGTGCCACCCGCTCCGGCGACAGTGCCGATCTTAGCGCTCGTGATCGCGTAGCTTGAGCCTTCCGCACCGACCCGAATGTCGCATGCCAGCACGAACTCCGCCCCACCTGTCATGCAGAAACCTTCGATCGCCGCAATGACTGGGATTTCCAACTCCTCCAGACCGCGCAGAAGCTGTTCCCAATTCTTCATGTAATCGACAACGCTTTTCGGCCCGCTCAGCGCCAAAGCTTCGTTCAAGTCCGCACCTGATGCGAAGTACTTCTCACCGCCGGTCACGATCACACCGAAAATCTCCGCATCGGCTTCGGCTACCTGGGCGGCAGCGAGCACTTCCGCCATCGTCGCAACGCTGTAGGCATTTCGGCTTTCCGGGCGGTTCAAGGTGATGACACAAGCGGGACCGTCGTTCTCGACGATGATGTTTTCATAAGCCATGGATATTCTCCGGGTTGTCTTTCGGCCCTCAGGCCTCTTTGTGAAAATCGATAATCAAACGGTTGACGTCATCCGCACCTTCGAACATTGCCCAATGGCCGACATTCGGCAGCACGTGCAGTTTCAGGTCGGGCACATGCTCGCGGATCATGTCGGCTCGATGCTCGATGGAGGGAAACGCGGTCACGTCATTCTCCCCGTAGATTAGCTGTGCCCGGCATCCGGCCTTACCCAAATTCTCCGG
>JABJCS010000835.1 GCA_018665505.1 Alphaproteobacteria bacterium | reverse complement strand
AGATCGTAGCTCGGAATAGCGTGGCCCAGAATATCGACAGCCCCGTCGAGGCCCGGCATGCGAGGGGCAAACAAATCATCGGGCCCCCAGACCGCACGGGTCAGGTCCTGCACCACGAGAACCACACCAAATGTCGCGAGCAATTGAAACAGCTCGGGCGCTTTGTAAATACGACGCAACAGGGAGGTTTCGATCACCGCGCCGATCACCCCAACCGCCAGCGCGGCCAGCAGCAAGGCGAGCAGATAACCGACAAAACTATCACCCATCACGCTCACAAGGCTGAACGCGATATACGCGCCCAGCATATAAAGCGAGCCATGGGCGAAGTTCACAACCCGGGTCACGCCGAACACAATCGACAAGCCAACCGAGATCAGAAACAGCGAGGCTGCACTGGCAAGTCCGGTGATCGCTTGGGCGACGATGAAGCTCACAACATCCTCCAACGTCGATTCGCGGCCTTAACGCCGCATGACGCTATCCGTTGGGACGCAGCTTCTTAACCGTTTCATCGTCCGGCAGGTAGTCCGCACCCGGAGCATAACGAAAATCAACCATCACGCCACGTCCATCCCGTTTGGCGGTGCGCCCGACATAGGCCCCCATGGTGGACTGGTGATCAAGGGCCCGGAAAGTGATCGGCCCGAACGGGGTATCGACATCCAGCCCCTTCATCGCAGCGACCATGGCTGACGTGTCGGTGGATCCGGCTTTCACGAGCATCGCGGCAATCGTCAGGATTGTGTTGTAGCCAACAATCGAACCGGCCCGCGGATAATCATCAAAGCGCTTTTGATAAGCACTCAGAAATGCAGCGTGACGGGGCTCGGCAATGGACTGCCAAGGATACCCGGTGACGATCCAGCCCTCAGGCGTCTCGCCCTTGAGAGTGTCGAGGTATTCAGGTTCACCGGTCAGAAGGCTCGCCACTTCGCGATCCTTGAACAGGCCACGAAGCTGACCCTCGCGAACGAACTTCGCCAGATCGATGGAAAAGGTGACGTTGAAGATCGCATCCGGCTTGTCGCGCTCGAGAGCCTGCACCGTGGCGCCGGCATCAAGCTTGAACAGCGCGGGCCATTGTTCCCCGACAAACTCCACATCCGGGCGCAACGCGGTCAGCACGTCCTTGAAGGCCTTCACCGCTGATTGTCCGTACTCATAGTTCGGAGCGACGGTCACCCAGCGCTTGGCCGGCAGCTTGGCTGCTTCTTCGGCCAGCATGGCGGCCTGCATATAGGTCGAGGGGCGCAACCGGAACGTATAAGCGTTGCCCTTGGACCAGACGACGGCATCCGAGAGGGGTTCGGACGCAATGAAAAGCGTCTTATTGCGGTTGGCGAAATCCGCCACGGCCAGTCCTATATTGGAGAGAAACGTGCCCGCGAGCAGATCGACCTTTTCACGCCGGAGCAATTCTTCGGCAAACTTGACCGCATTGGCTGGCTTGCCGCCATCATCCCGCGACACAACTTCAAGCTTGCGCCCGAGCACACCGCCCCTGGCGTTGATCTCCTCGACGGCGAGCTGCCATCCGTTGCGATACGGCACCGTGAACGCGGCCAGCGGACCGGTATAGCTGTTGATCTCGCCAATTCGGATCGGTCCGTCCTGAGCCGCGGCGCTACCAAATGAAAGAATGGTGAAAATGGCCCCCAAAAGGGCAGTAAAATGCTTACAAACGTTCATGCCCGGCATGATCGCTTCTCCTTTTTATCGATGTCCTATGGCGTGTTGACCACGCTCATCCGTTCCCAATTCGGCGAAAAACGATTCGCCGTCAGCCATCATATGGGCAGTCATACGCGAACGTCGAATCCCATTGAAAGAAGATTACGAAAACGTGGCTTCTGTGGGTTGGAAGCAGCTCCATACAATGTCTATAGTCCGTGAGTTTCAGGGGGAAATTTATGCCAATAAACGTTGCCGTAATCGGCTCGGGACCAAGCGGGTTCTACACGGTCGATGCTCTTCGCAAGAGCGACAAGGATGTACGCGTCGATATTATCGAACGCCTGCCCACGCCTTTCGGTCTTATTCGCGGCGGCGTTGCCCCCGATCATCAGACCACCAAGAAAGTCGCGCGCGTCTACGAGAAGACCGCCCTGGCCGATGGCGTCGCCTATTACGGCAATGTCGAAGTCGGTCGGGATGTCTCGCTCGAGGAACTCAAGGAGATGTACGACGCCATCGT
>JABJCS010000834.1 GCA_018665505.1 Alphaproteobacteria bacterium | reverse complement strand
ATATGGGCTAGTTATCTGGGACAGCCCCTTCTTTTAAAACCGGATCACGTTCAATCTTACCCGACGTCTTGAGGCTCGCTTCCGCCTTATCCATTACCATCCAGAGGTTGGCTTCTTCTGTTGCCAACGGTGGCCGCACGCCAGGTTTGACATCCGGTAAGGTCGAAGTCGTTTGGCATGCGCCGATTAGTAATGCAGTCGCAATAACAATGGTGAGTTGCGACCTCATCCTCAAATCTGTAATTCCTTCATCAAACTCTTGATGGCTTCATTCGAACTATCCTCTTGGCGTAAATCTCCCGATCCGGCGCGGTGGAGATTAAACCATGAAACCTCCCCCGTCTTGAGATCAACTAGCGAAGCGAACCCAATTTGTTGCCCGCCCTGCAACCCGACTCTCAAAATTGCGGCAGCCAAAATAGCAACCGCGCGGCCTGCAGAAGCGAAACTGTCACGCATGTGAATAAATAACGCATAGTCCGCGTTGTACCGATTCCGAAGCGTTGTGACCGAATTCCCCAGCGTCCAATCGAAACCACCCTTCTTCGATGGCAGCACCATGTCCGGGATGTATTTATGGATCAGGATTGAGCCGCCTACGGCTGCGTGCAACTATACCAATTGCACATCTTCTTCACGCAATTCGGTGTTCTTGGTATCTTCACCGTAAGTCGCAACCTTAATGTTCTTGGCAGCCAAATGTGATAGGATCGCCGCATTAACGTTCTTCTTGCCTTGATCAGTCCACTCGGCGTTTGGTTCGAGAATTCCAGATGCAGTTAGAAGCGATAACTCCACGTCCGCAGGCATCAGTAGAACGCGTGTTTCTGCAGTCGGCGGCTTGAAATTCGCCGCCGTATGGAATGTTTTTACACATCCCGAAACCACAATTGCCACACAAATTAGTGCGGCCACTCTTACCGTATTGATAATTTTATCCTGCATCTAAACCCACCCCAATACACGTTCTAATGAAAACATAGGCGCAGGCCTTCATAAATCAAAGATTGTGTCGAAAATTTTTGACATTGACTGAAACACGTCAATTTTCGGCTCTCCCAGCGAGCAACGGGAGCGGCAGAGACCGTTGACAGCCTGCCTATTCCGTACATCTGAGTAATGACACGGTTCGTCCCATGACCGCGCAACGCACTCAGCCGCGAGGAACACTCCATGAACGATATGATGACCACCGAAACACTGCCGGCATTGAACGGCATCAAAGTCGTTGACCTAACGCAATTCGAAGCGGGACCATCCTGTACGGAAGCGCTTGCTTGGTTGGGCGCGGATGTCGTGAAGGTCGAGGAGCCGAAACGGGGCGAGCCCGGCCGCTGGGGCTTCACCGACATGCCCGGCGTGGATTCCACATATTTCGTTTATTACAACCTCAACAAACGCAGCGTGACCTGCAACCTGAAGAGCGACGAAGGCAAGGCGCTGCTCACCAAGATGATCGAGCAGGCCGACGTGGTGATTGAGAACATGGCGCCGGGCACCTTTGCGCGGCTCGGTTTCGACTACCCGCGTCTGAAGGCAATTAATCCGCGTATCATCTTCGCGCAGGTCAAAGGATTCGCGCCCGATAGTAAACATGCGGACTATCTTTCCTTCGATATGATCGCCCAGGCGACAGGGGGTACGATGGGCATCAACGGTATGCCTGACGAACCGCCGATCCGGCCCGGCTCCACCGTCGGCGATACCGGCACTGGCATGTTGTTGGCGATGGGCATCATCGCGGCACTGTTCCAGCGAGTTACCACCGGCAACGGCCAGCACATCCAGATCGCCATGCGCGACGCCATGCTGAACTATTGCCGCACACCGATGAGCCGCCAAGCGGCCCGAGACGACGTCTTGCCGCGCGGCGGCAATGGGGTCTCCGGCACCGCGCCCGGCGGGCTCTATCCCTGCAAGCCGGGAGGGCTCGATGATTACTGCTATATCTTCTGCTCACGCGGCAACGAAGATCATTGGAAGCGGCTCTGCCAAGTCATTGGCCGGGCAGACATGATCGACGACCCGCGTCTGGCAAATGGCGACCTACGCTTCCAGCATCAGGCCGAGGTCGACAAAGCAATCACCGACTGGACCATGCAGCACACAAAGACCGAGGTCATGGAAGCCATCGCCAGCCAGAAAGTGCCCTGTGGTGCGGTCTACAATACGCATGAGCTGATGCGCGACGAAGATTTCCTGAAGCGCGGCATGATGCAAGAAATCGAACAGCCGGAGCGCGGCAAGGTTACCGTCGCTGGATGGCCACTACAGATGTCGGGCAGCCACGTCCCGATCAAACCGGCACCCGTACACGGCAGCAATAACGAGGACGTCTACGGCGAATGGCTCGGCTTGGAAGCGGATGAGGTCAAGGGGATGCGGGAACGGGGTGAGATATAGAACCCATTCCCTCCCGGCACTAACGCGCTATACCCCTGCATACGGGAGAGTACTTATAAACTGTCTCCGCTCCCTTCCCGCATGCGGGAGAGGGAGCGGAGTAAAGACTTAAGTCGTCAGCCAGCCGAATTGCTGCGGCTTACGTCCGGCAGCGTGGTGCAGACGGACATTGACGAGGGCCGGGCCGTCATGGGCCATAGCTTCGTCGAGGGCGCCGCGCAGGTCCGCCGGATCTTCGACGTACCAACCTTTGCCGCCAAAGGCTTCCATCATTTTCTCGTAGCTCGGCCCCATAGTGAGGACCCGCGGTGGCAGAGGCTCGTCCTTCGGGAACTCCTCGATACCGCTGCCGATACCGCCATTGTTCAGCACGACGATCTTCACCGGCAGGCCGAGGCGGCATGCGGTCTCGATCTCCATGCCGGAGAAACCGATGGCGGAATCACCAGAGACCGAGACGATTGGCCGTTCCGGATGGACAACGGCAGCGGCGATGGCAAAGCCCATACCGATACCCATGGTGCCGTAACTGCCCGCATCGAGGCGCAGACGCGGGTTGGCGTTCGGCAGCTGGGTGCGGCCGATATCCATAGTATTGGCACCCTCGCCGACAATTACCGCATTCTCGGGCATCCATTCGCGGATATCCTTGAGTGCACGGTAGTAGTTGGTCGGCGATGAATTGTCGTCGATCATCGGTTGGATTGATTCGGCGTTTCCTTTGGCCTTCTCGGCAATGGCTTTGTGCCAGTCCGTGTCCGACGGATAGAACCATTGGCGATCTTCGAGCGCCTTGTTGAGCTGCCCGACGATGGCCTTGCCGTCGCCGACGAGCCCGACTTCTGTCGCAACATTATTGCCGATGGATTCAGCCGAAATATCGAGCTGAATGATCCGCACACCCTTCTTGAAACGGGGCGACATGCCGTAGTGCATGATCCAATTGAGACGCGCACCCATCACGAAGATTACATCGGCTTCCTTCAGCGCGTGGCTGCGCGCCGCGCCGACGGACAGCGGGTGATTGTCGTCCATGACACCCTTGCCGAGCGGTGAGGCCAGGAACGGCAGTTGCGTGCGCTCGATAAAGGCGCGCACTTCGTCCTCGGCCCGCGACCAGGCCATGCCTTTACCGACGATGACGACCGGATTCTTCGCGTCTTCCAGAACATCGAGAGCCTTCTCCACATCCTCCGGCATCGCTTGCATGCGTGGCGCCTCCGGAATGACGGCGGTCTCTACCGCGTCTTCTTCCTCGACCTCGCCGTTGATGATGTCATCCGGCATATCGAGATAGACGGCGCCGGGGCGGCCATAGATCGATTGGCGCACCGCCAGTTCCACATAGAACGGGATGCGATGTACGTGCTCGACCGCGTGGGCGAACTTGCAAAACGGAGACGCGATCTGAACCTGACGCTCTTCCTGGAACGCGCCCATGCCGTTTTGATATGTCGGCGAAGCACCACCGATCATGATCATCGGCCAGAAGTTCTGCTGCGCATTTGCGAGGCCGGCTAGACCGTGGACAACGCCAGGGCCGGAAACGGTGAGGCAGGCACCTGGCCGTCCAGTCATATAGCCGACCGCTTGCGCGGCATAGGACGCCGATTGCTCGTTCCGCATGCCGACATACTGAATGCCCTCTTCCTGCGCGGCGGCGGCAATCGGCTGCACCGGAAATCCGACAATGCCGAACATATAGTCGACACCTTGTTTTTTAAGTTCGCGCGCCATCAAAGTGGCGCCGGTGACTTTACCCATCGTGCTCTCCATATTAGAGCCGCCGGCGCGATTGCCGGGGCAGCGTTGAATGCATCTTTTAGGGAGATACGCGGACTTCCGCTCGAATCCACCCGTGCCAGCAAACAATTCGATGAGGGGGTGATCCGAAGATAAACTCGAGGCTTTTCTGCGGCGTAATGTCCTCCAATCGAATTTCCATGTTTCTTCCTTCGGCTTCGCGGTCCATATCTCTGATATAGAACAAGGGAGAGCTTTATGGGACGTGTGCAGGATCAAGTGGCTGTCGTGACTGGGGCCGCAAAGGGTTTGGGCGAGGCCATCGCCCTGCGGCTGGCGGAGGACGGCGCAAAACTGGTCCTCGGCGATATTGACGGGCAAGGGCTCGCGAACACGGCGGCAGCGATCCGGGAAGCCGGTGGCGAAGCAGTGACAGTGGTTGGCGACATCACCGAGGAAGAACCAGCCGGCAATTTAATTGAATCCGCCATCGAACATTTCGGCCAGATCGACATTCTGGTGAATAATGTCGGCGGCAGCCGGAATTCCAAAATCTGGAAAATGCCGGTAGAGGATTGGGATTATACGATCAAGCTGAACCTGCGCGGCACATTCCTGTGCACCCGCGCCGCCGTCCCGCACATGATCAAACGGAAACAGGGCAAGATCATTTGTCTGTCATCGGGTGCGCGCGAGGGCACGCCGTGGACCGCCTACTATCAGGGTGGCTCCGCCTATTCGACCTGCAAGGCTGGCGTGCACGGTTTCATGCGGGATTTGGCCTTGGAGTTGGCCGAATTCAACATCCACGTCAATTGCGTGGCCCCTGGCCCCATCGATACGGAAAAGGCGGGTGCCAACCTGCGAAAGCTAAACGAAACGGTGGATTTCAGCCCCGACCGGATGACGCCGCTCGGCCGATTGGGCCAACCTATAGAGGTCGCAAACGCCGTGTTGTTCCTAGCATCCGACGAGGCCTCATATGTATCGGGCCATACACTCGCGGTCGCGGGTGGGCGGTAGGACACGCGCAAAATTCTTGTTCGAAACGCTGGTGCTGCATAGAGTCCGCTCCAGCAAAATAATTCCACAGAGGGAGGCTCGAGACATGGGCGAAATGATCAAATTGACGGCCGCTGACGGCCACGAGTTCGACGCATATAAGGCCACACCGGCGGGAACACCGAAGGGCGGCATTTGCGTCATCCAAGAAATTTTCGGCGCCAATGCGCATATCAAGGAAGTCGCGGACGGCTATGCCGCTGACGGGTATCTCGCCATCGCCCCGGCCCTCTATGACCGGGCGGAATCCGGTGTCGAACTCGGCTACACAGCCGAAGACATGCAGGCAGGTCGGGATTTCCGGGCCAAGGTCGGCGACGACGGTCCGGTTGCGGATATCGCCGCCGTGGTCAAGGAACTGAAATCCGCCGGTAAGGTTGGCACGGTCGGCTATTGCTGGGGCGGGACGTTGTCCTACCTGGCGGCAACACGCGTTGACGGCGTCGCAGGCTCCGTCGTCTATTATGGCGGCCAAATCATTCCCT
>JABJCS010000833.1 GCA_018665505.1 Alphaproteobacteria bacterium | reverse complement strand
CCCGTCGCAAATCATGGAAAAGGCGAACAGCAAGGATGGCACCTGACGCCCCAATCGGATGGCCCCGGGCGAGAGCGCCACCCCGCTGATTGACGCTGTCCGGCGCTAGTCCAATCCCTTCAATACACGCCAGCGCTTGGACGGCGAAAGCCTCCATCATCTCTGTCCTGGTGATGTCGCAAGGAGATATTCCCAGCCGGCCTAACAAATCCTGAACCGCCGCGATCGGTGCCAGTGCCGGACAGGTCGGGTCGTCACCACGAGAGACGTCGCCACGTATCAACACACTGTTTCCAGTCACGATTTCTCGCACCTCTTCGCTTACCACAATGACAACAGCCGCGGCATCCGCTTCAACCGCTGTCGTAGCCGCCGTCACACCGTACTCCTCGTCACCGGATAACGGCTTCAAGCGGCGACAAACGGCGGGTGACAAAGGGCGGGTGAACTCGTCCCGCGCCAATCCGTTCAGCACCACCACCTGACTCTCGACGGCGATATCTTCTTCGGCGCGGCGATGACTCTCCACCGCATATGCATCTTGCCGCGTACGCGCAATTTGTAGACGGACTGCCAAGTCAGCAGCGGAGGTGATCATATCCGGGTCGCGCTCGGCCCACGGCGTAAACGGAGGGCGATCGTAACTTTCCGGCTCTTCTCCCGGAAGCGTCGGGCGTCTTTGACGGATCGGCGCGCGACTATAACTTTCCAAGCCACCCGCGATCACGATATCGGCGCTGCCGGAGCGAACCCTCGCGGCCGCCAATGCGATAGCGTCGAGCCCACCGCAGCATTGGGTATCGATGGTCATGGCCCCGGCGCATTCGGGCAATCCCGCCGCCAGTGCCGCTACGCGCGCCGGATTCCCACCACCGTAGAGCGCATTGCCGAGGATCACTTCATCGACGCGATCCATTGGAAGTTCGGTATCTTTGAGAGCTTGGCGGATTACCGCCGCGCCAAGATCAGCCGTCTCGATCTCGGCAAATGCACCATTGCGCACTGCCACCGCGGTCCGGCGGCCCGCAATGATATGGGCACCGTTCAAGGCAATCGCTCCAAATCTCCCCCATTCAGCGCATCGCGAAGGCGCGGCAAATCGCTTTTATGGGAGCCGGTCATCGGCCAATCTGACAGTGAGTAGAAAATCATCGGCACTTTATAGAGCGGTAGCCGGTCGCGACACCATACGATCAATGCACTGCTCGTGACCGCCGACGCCGGATTGGGTTTCACAATAGCGACCAAACGATCACCGCGCCGCGCATCATCGACCCCCATAACGCACGCCATCCCCACGTCCGAATGTGCTATCAACGCGGCCTCAATCTCCTCCGGATAAATATTCTTCCCAGACGAGACGATCATTCTATCGGACCGGCCCGTGAGGTATAGAAACCCCTGCTCGTCCATGCACCCCATATCCCCGACGAACAACGCCTGTCCGACACGCTCCAGTGTCGGGTTTTCCGCCAACTCATAACCTTGGAACATGAGCTCACTTTCGACAAAGACGCGGCCAATTTCACCCCTCGGCAATTCAGCGCCGCTGTCATCGAGAATCGTCACTCGCACGCCCGGAAAAGGGTACCCGACCGATCCGGCCGGCGTTCGCCGGTCTCGCGCGACACTCACATAGCTTTGCTCAGACGTGCCGTAGAATTCGCAAATCTCGGCCTTGGGGAAAATACAGCGTAACCGTTCCTTCAGATCATCCGGCAGTTTTGCACCCGACGACAGCACAAGTCGGACATGTGAAAATGTCATGCCGCTTCCCTCCGCTGCCATCGATAGAGCATCGTATTGCGTTGGCACACCATAGACGACACTGCCGCGTGTCTCCTCGATACAACGCAATATCCGATCAGGTCTGAACTGTGCAAAAAAGAGCGTCGTACCGCCCGCGTAAACGCCCCGCACCATCGCGTACATGAAGAGCGAGTGGGAGAAACTTCCAAGTGCCACGAATACATCACCCGCGGATAGAGAGAACAATTCCCGGTCGCCGCGAAAACTCTCCAACCAAGAGTTCTGATTGCGCCGAAAACCTTTCGGTATGCCCGTGGAGCCGGAGGTGAAACCCGTGTAGAAGGTCGCGAAGGGGTCCGCGTGCCGAACGATGCCCGTCACCGATTGATCCTCCAATGATAGTTGGTGATTGAAGTCGCCAACATCGGTAGAATTCAACATGAAGTCCGAACGAAGCCGCTCCAGTACTTTTTGCGTTAGGGGGGCGGGCCATGCCGGGTCGAGAACTTGCACGGCTTTTCCCGCACGAATTGAGCCGAAAATGGCGAATACCAGATCGAGCGAATTCGGCAAGGACAACGCGACCCGGTCGCCCGGTGCATGAAGTGCCAGATAGTTGGAGGCCCGATCAACCAGCTGTTCAAAGCGAGCCCAGGTGACAATTTCGTCCTCAAAGATTAGCGCAGTCGTCTCCGGGAGCAGCGCCGCATTTCGGGCGATGGCATTAGAAATATCTTCCATCTTACGAATCAATAGTTTCGCCTGGGCGGGAAAGATGCACTTCGCGAATATGCACCCCGCCCGCCCCGAATTTGGAAGCGGGCGGGAGCAATGCGTTCGTTACGACAGATCGCCAAGCGCCGTCGTAGCATGCCCTTCGGCATCGTCCACGGGATAGGCATTCGCAACTTTACCGTCGGGACCGATCACAATCCCGATACGGGACGGTTTTTCCTGATCGGCATCTTCTGCGGCACCATAAGCGATGGCGACAGATTTATCGACGTCGCACAGAAGTTCGCTTGGAAGGCCTACTTCCTCGCGCCATTTCTTCAAATCTTCCGCCGGGCTGAAGGTGACCCCCAAAACGACGGTGTCTTTATCGGCAAAATCCTGGGCTCTAGCACGGAACCCGTTGGCTTGCTTTGTTCAATTATTGCCGAACGCGCGTGGATAGAACCACAGCACGACGTGTTTGCCAGCGTGATCCGACAAGCTCACATTTTGCCCGTCTTGATTGGGCAGCGTGAAAGCCGGCGGCACGCTTCCGATTTCCGGTAGGGCCATCGTATCCTCTTTCTCGGTTGGTTGACGTCACAGAGACCGAATTTAGCGTCCGGGCCCAACGTCGCAAGTCGTCATTCGGCGGCTGCAGCACTCGGCAAGGCACCGGTCAGGCGTTGGCGGATAATTTCCTCGGGCTCACTGACGATCCGATCGACAAGTTCCTTTACCGTCGGCACATCGTGGATCAGCCCCTGCACCTGACCTGCAGTCCAAATGCCCGCATCTGGGTCGCCTTCGTCGTACACGTGCTTGCCGCGCTTGCCGGCGACAAGGTGGCGCAAATCGTCGATCGTCGCACCGCCCTTATCCTCAATTTCGACGACTTCGCTGCTCACGGCATTCTTCACGACCCGTGCGGAATTGCGGCAATAATCACACCGAGCGCATGGCGACTCACTTCGGATGCTCTCGCTTCGAGCTCGCTCTGCGGCTGAGGAACCTTAACGCCCCATTTGGGCCCAGCTACCGACGCAAAACCGGCGATTATATCGCTTTCCATGGCAGGGGAATAAAAAAACCGAACCCCCTTTGCACCCGGCCATCATCTCACGCACGGGCGCGATCTCGGACAAATCCTTCATTTCCCGGCGTCCGTTTTCTAACGGATGCGCAAGAATTTTACCGT
>JABJCS010000832.1 GCA_018665505.1 Alphaproteobacteria bacterium | reverse complement strand
TGGAGCAAAAACGCTTCATGCTGTTCTGGACCCGGGAAGCCGCCATTGTGACGCTCGGGCGGGAATGATCGCGCGGGCACTTATCGCATTGATCGGCCTCTACCAGAGACGGGGCGGGGGGGCGCGATATCTTGTCGAGTGTAATTTTTCGCCAACCTGTTCGGCCTATGCAAAGAAGGCCATTCGACGCCATGGCGCGGTGGACGGCGTGCGATTGGCCATCGGTCGTCTCCGTCGTTGTAGCGATCCGAATAGGCGCGACAAGATTCCCGATCCTGTTCCAAAAATCATGCCCCATGCGTGATCGGTGATGCTGGATGCGTCGGAAGTCGAGCGGGAAGAGAACCGCCTGCGTGATGCGGTATCAGCCCTGCCGAACGATACTCGTAAGCGCTATTACGAGCGGCTGAAGGGGCGCACCAAGGACCCGGATACTTACGCGACACTCAATTGGTTCTTGGTCGCCGGTCTACATCACTTCTATCTTGGAAAGACGGCGCGCGGCGTCGTTAATTTGGCGGTGTTCGCGGTCGGTGCGCTTTTGTTTTTCATCCTGCCGCCGATTGGGATCGCCATTATCATTGCTATTTTTATGGTTGAACTTTGGGCACTGTTCCGCGCGCAAATAATCGTCCGCGATCACAACAACCGAGTGTCCGAGACAACGCTGCGGGAGGTGGCGGACGATTAAGGGTATCGAGTGCCTCCAAGTGGGATTTATCCGCCCTACCTTTATCCGTAAACCAACAGGACGGTCGAGATGATAAGACGTGAAATCGACATCAGCGGGCTGGTGGACGCGGAGAATGGCGTCGTCAGTCGAGAGCTGTTCGTCAATTCGGATATTTTCGACCAAGAGATGGAGAATGTCTTCACGCGCGGCTGGTTGTTGGTCGGACACGAAAGCCTGATTCCAAAACCGAACGATTACTTCGTTTCTCGCATGGGGACGGAATCAGTCATCCTGACTCGCAACAAGCAGGGTGAAATTCTCGTCCTGCTCAACAGTTGCACCCATCGCGGCATGAAAGTCTGTCGTTACGATCAGGGTAATTCCGCCGTCTTTACCTGCCCGTATCACGGCTGGAGTTATTCAACCGACCGGGAGCGCGTCGCACAGCCGGGTGCTCTTGTCGGTGTGCCACGTTCGGAAGAAGGTTATGGCGGCAGTCTCGACCGCGAGGCATGGGGCCTGGAGCGCTGCCCCAATGTGGTGAATTACAAGGGCACGGTCTGGGCCAATTGGGACTCGGCCGCGATACCGTTCGAGGATTATCTTGGTGATATGCGAATGTTCCTTGATTGTGCGCTCGATCATCGCGACGGCAGTCCTGGCGGTTCGGAAGTCATAGGCGGCGTGCAGAAGTGGCGGGTGCGGAGCAACTGGAAACTTAGCGCCGAGAATTTTGTCGGTGATCTATATCACGAAGTCAGCCATCAATCGGCCAATTTGGCGGAGATCGGGCCGTCCGGTGGCAAAGGTCGGCGCGACGAACAACGCCCGCGTCATGCCATCGGGTTTCCGGGATTGGGACACGGTGTCCTCGGCTTCTTGCCACATTACGAGGAGCCGGAATATACGGCGAGCTACCGCAACGATCCGGAGGTCGAGGCTTATTATCGCGAGGTCTACGAGGCTCGCGTTCGTAATCTTGGCGACCGCATGCGGGTCGGAATGACGGTCGGCACCGTCTTTCCCAATATGTCGTTCCACGCCAACCAGCCACGGACCTTACTATTGGCTCATCCGATTAGCGCCACCGAAATGGAGATGTGGCGCTACTACCTGGTGGATGCTGACGCGCCGGCCAAGGTGAAGGATATGCTGCGTCATTACTATTTGCGCTATTCGGGTCCGGCGGGGATTACCGAATCCGACGACATGGAGAATTGGACCTACGCGACGGCGGCGAGCGAGGGCGCCATCGCGCGACGGCGGGCCTATAATTACCAGCTTGGCTTGGGGAAAGAACGTCCGGTGCCGGGGCTCCCCGGAGCAGTGCAAAGCGGCAGTTATTCGGAAGCCAACCAGCGCATTTTCTACCGCCGCTGGGAGCAATTCATGCAGGCCGAGGATTGGGCCGATTTGATGCCGGAACCTCAGAGCGCGGCGGTGGCTCATGGCGACTGACCTGCGCGTTCAAAGGCTGTTGCTTAAGGAAGAGATCGAGGAGTTCCTCGCTGCCGAAGCGGATCTTCTCGATGCCCGTGAATTCGACGCTTGGTTGGCGCTGTTCACCGAGGATTGCCGCTATTGGATGCCAATGGCCCGAAACGTTCCGGCCGATGGGCTGGGGAGAGAATTCACCGTGGAACAAGCCGAAGCGAATTGGATCGACGAAGGCCTTGAGACGTTGCGCCAACGGGTCCATCAATTGGCGACCGGTGTTCATTGGGCGGAACAACCGCCATCGCGCACCACCCACATGATCAGCAATTTGCGACTCCGCGAGGTGCGCCCGGATTGCGCCGCGCCGGAAGAAGTGGAGACGCGCTGCCGCTTTCTCGTTTATCGCAACCGCCAAGAAGATGAACACGACACCTATATCGGCAAGCGCAACGATACGCTGCGCCGGGTTGACGGCGTTTGGAAAATCGCGCGCCGTGAAATTTTCCTCGATCAGAACGTTCTCCTGTCGAAAAATATTTCGGTGTTTTTGTAAGAACTCAGAACGGTCGACCTTATTTTCGCCGCGCAGTCTGCATGGATTGCCGGATCGCCTTCAACGCGGCTTCATCGGTCGGCAGTTTTCCAAAGCATGCGGCGTTGAAACGTTGGGTCAATGCACTGGCCGGAGCCTCCGGCAGGGCCACTTCTATGTCGTCTATTCTCTCGAGCGGCGTGACGCTTAGGACGGTAACGACACCCTGTTTGGACGCGGTGTCGAGCATGTCGAAATATAACTCATAGACTTCGCTGAAACCGGGTAGGCCCTTTGGAAACCGCCAGCCGCTCGCCGCCCGCCGCTTCATCCAGTCCGGCATGAAGGTCTCGATGATACGGGCGAGGTCGCCCAGTGCGTCGCCTTCGCGCTCGATGGGCTCATGCGCGATGTCGACCGGCGAGACGCGGTGAATGACGTTCCAGTGCCGGTGCGTCTTGATGAGATAGCTGATCAAGAGATACAGGAACAAGGCGATCAATGGAAAACGCAGGAAAGAGATGACTGCGTCGACGAAGGGGGCGGCCTTGGCGACGTTAATTTGCTCCCAATCCATATCCGGCCGAAGCGTGGGGCGTGCAGCGCCGTCACCGTCGGGGCGCAAGGATTCGATCAGTGAGAAAAACAATTCCAATAGTGGTGCCAACAGCAGTTCGAGTAGCCAAGCGGCGGCCGCGAGAAAATGGTCCCAGACGAATTTAGCCACCGATAGAATGGCGCTCCCGACTTCACCGCCGAGCACACCGAAGAGAAAGCCGCCGGTGACAATTAGCGCGACCGTCGCGAGCGCGATCTTGGTCCAGCTTCGGGCCATGGCGCTGTTTTGCGGCCGATGAATGAACGCGAGGCCGCAGAGGCTGACGAGGAAGAATGGGATGAGCGCATCACTTGCTTGAAGATCGATCGAAGTTGCGAACTCAATGACCAAGACAAGTGCGAGCGCCAAGGTACCGGTCCGGAACGTCGTGCGGAGCCGGTCGTCCGGTGTCGGCTCGTCCGCGATCCGAATGGCACGCCGCCACAGATAGGCAGTACATAACATCGTCACGAGGATTGAGATCACTTCGGGGCCGGTGACGTCGCCGCGCGCCAATCGCGCGAACCATGCGAAGTCCCATTCACTGCCGGTGCGCCACGTGACATGGGCGGCGACAGTGAGGAAGACGGCGACCAACCCCAATCCGGCGAGCGTCACATATGTGGTGGGGCTGGAGCCATGCACCGCCACCAAGAG